>CAZTHP010000011.1:42279-44151 GCA_964613155.1 uncultured Lachnospiraceae bacterium
GCCGGGCGTACTATAGTACTATAGGTAAGAGCGTGTCCGAAAACTCAGACACGCTCTTTCTGACATGCTTTTGATTTTGGTTCGGAATCCCTAACAAACTATACGGATTTAATTATTCAAAGATTCCATATAATTCATGTATTTTACAACCATCAGCGCGATTTTAAATGTAATCGCATCTTCAAATACACGTAAATCCAGTCCTGTGCTCTTTTGCAGCTTGTCCAGACGATAAACCAGTGTATTACGATGAATATACAACTGACGGGAAGTTTCGGATACATTCAGATTATTCTCAAAGAATTTATTGATTGTTGTAAGCGTTTCTTCATCCAGATCATCCGGTGATTTGCCATCAAAAATTTCTTTAATAAACATGCGGCATAATGACATGGGCAGCTGATAGATCAGACGTCCGATTCCCAGGTTGTTATACGCTACTACATTCTTGTCACTATAGAAGATCTTGCCAACATCCAGTGCCATCTTTGCTTCCTTATAAGAACGGGAAACTTCCTTAATTTCATGAACGATCGTACCGTATGCGATATGAACTTTGGACATTGCCTCGGTATTGAGCATATCCAGGATCACTTTCGCGGTCTTTTCCATATCTTCATAGCTTTCTGTAGGCTTTAATTCCTTCACCAGAATGATATTCTTTTCATCAACTGCGGTAATAAAGTCTTTATTTCTTGCAGCAAACAGGCTCTTAACCGTTTCCAGTGCGCTGGTGTCGTTTTCATTGCGGGTTTCAATTACAAATACAACACGTCTTACGCTGATATCAATATGAAGCTTCTTAGCACGATTGTAAATATCGACCAGCAGCAGGTTATCCAGCAGCAGGTTTTTGATAAAGTTATCTTTATCAAATCGTTCTTTATAAGCAACCAGCAGATTCTGAATCTGGAATACTACTACTTTTCCGACCATATACACATCATCGCCGGCACCTCTTGCAAGCAGTACATATTCCAACTGGTTCTCATCAAATACTTTAAAAAACTGATATCCCTGAAGAACCTGGCTGTCGGCAGGAGACTCTACGAAATTAACAATTGCCTGTTCGTAGTCTTCTGCATCCTGAAAAGTAGAAGCAAGAATCTTCCCTTCCGTATCCGATACACAGAGATCCACTCTGGTAATCGCCTTCAGTCCTTCAATTGTAGTCAGAAGAATCTGGTTTGAAATCATATATTTTATCTCCTTTTCTTGATGTGATGTGTTTTATTGTTCCATTCAAACATCCGTTTCACTGTATCATTCCTGTGATTTGATGTCAATCCTTTTATATGGTAACTGTTCAGAGAGAAGTAAAATTTCATAAAACAGACTTATTTCATATATTCAGAATGTTTTAGAATCTTATTTAGCGAATACGCCACACTACAGAATGCTATATCAAAGCAAATACAACGTATTTTCAAGGCTGCCTCTGAATTGCTACCTTAATATGATACTCTAATTCCCGAAAAAAAAAAAGAGAAAATATGAAATTTTTCCATATTTCCTCCTTTATCAAATAGCAATCAGCCACCGCACGACCTATACGTACGCATGATCAAAAGGTCATGAGCGTTCTCGGTACTTTCGCACCTTGATAAAGACTGATTTTAGAAAATTGTCAATTCGGTTTCGTTATCAAATACGTGAATCTTCTTAATATCTAATGCAAAGCGAACCTGGCTGCCGGGTCTTGCAGTTGTATCGGGTTTTACTCTTGCTGTTACATTAGTATCATCAATATCAAAATACAGATAAACTTCTGCACCTAACATTTCGTATACACGAATGGTTGCATCCATTACCATATCCGGGTTTGCAGCGATGAATTCCGGTTCATCATGTACATCTTCCGGACGAATACCG
>CAZTHP010000012.1:0-9999 GCA_964613155.1 uncultured Lachnospiraceae bacterium
CTTCCGGACGAATACCGAAGGATACTTCTTTGCCAACATAATCTGCAAGCAGAGCAGATTTTTCTTTATCTAATTTGATCGTACCACCGCCAAATGTCAGTGTTACCTGATCGCCTTCTTTACCACATACAGCATTCAGAATATTCATCTGAGGAGAACCCATGAATCCAGCAACGAACTTGTTGTAAGGATGATCGTACAGTTCCTGAGGGGAATCGATCTGCTGTACAACACCGTCTTTCATAACAACGATTCTGGTACCCAGTGTCATTGCTTCTGTCTGGTCATGTGTTACATAAATAATGGTTGTTCCCAGCTGTTTGTGCAGTTTAGAAATTTCGATACGCATCTGTACACGCAGCTTTGCATCCAGGTTGGATAAAGGTTCATCCATCAGGAATACTTTCGGGCTGCGGACAATTGCACGACCCATTGCCACACGCTGTCTCTGACCGCCTGACAGTGCTTTGGGTTTACGATCCAGAAGCTGTTCAATACCCAGAATCTTTGCTGCATGTTTTACGGCTTTATCAATTTCAGCTTTCGGAACTTTTCTTAACTTCAGACCAAAAGCCATATTATCATAAACTGTCATATGAGGATATAAAGCGTAGTTCTGGAATACCATCGCGATATCTCTGTCTTTGGGTTCTACATCGTTGCAAAGCTTATCGCCAATCCATAATTCACCTTCTGTAATTTCTTCCAGACCAGCGATCATACGCAGTGTAGTAGATTTACCACAGCCTGAAGGACCTACAAAGATAATAAATTCCTTATCTTCGATTTCCATATTGAAGTCTTTTACTGCTTCAAATCCATTGGGATATCTCTTGCAAATATGTTTTAATTTTAAACCAGCCATTTTCATACTCCTTCACTAAAACTTTTCCGAACTGCCGCACGCAGCCGACTTATCTTTCTTTCCGATATTCTCATCCTACATGATTTTTTTTATTTTTACCATGTTGCAATTCCACAAAAAAATATTCTCAAGTTAGCAGTTTTTCTGACAGGAACCTTCTATCATGTGAAAACTTACATAAACTTTCGAACTCATTTCCCGTTTCATTGTCTTATCTGCCTATTTTTTTGGGTATTCAAAAATATTTTCTCAGATATGTCGAAAATCCCCTTGTTTTTCTGGTAAAAATTTAAAAACGGGCAGATTCTTTTACGAAATTCGCCCGTTTTTCAATATTTTTTACGAATTGTTTTCGATTTTTTGTATACATTGCAGCAGTTCTGCCCGCCCCAAATTTGTATACTGTCGTCAAAACTTAAAGAAGTGTAATGCCATCCTCCTGAATCTGAATCTTTCCAGCTTTTAACAGACGGCCAACTGCTCGTTTAAATGCATTCTTACTTAAACCAAATTCACGTTCAATGATCATCGGTGCTGCTTTATCGGTAAATGGCAGATGTCCGCCTCTTTCCTGGATTCTCGCATATACAGCTTCTGCATCCATATCCATCTGACGGTACGCTTTTTCTCGGATACTGAGGTTCAAACGACCATCCTCCCGCACTTTTGTAATACGTGCATCGACTTCATCACCCACACGATGATTGCCAAACAGCTCGCGCTTCGGAATCAGTCCGTGATAGCGCATATCAACTGCTACTAAAGCACCTAAGGTTTCACTCATCTGATAAATTACGCCCTTGACCTGATCTCCGGTTTTATACGGAGAGGGTGCTTCCATGAGATCATATACCTTCATAGATGCGCAAAGGCGGTCACTCTTATCCACATACAGTTTCACCACGCAATAATCATTTTTCTTAATCTTACCAGTCTGTTCCTTGAAAGGAAGAAAGAGATCCTTCTCCAGTCCCCAATCTAAAAACGCACCGATCTTACTGGTGGATACAACCTTTAAACGGGCAATTTCGCCCAGTTCCATCGCCGGTTTATGAACCGTTGCAATCAGACGGTCGCTGGAATCCCGGTAAATAAACACCCGGATCTTATCGCCCTGTGCTGCCCCCTGCGGAAGCTGCTTTCCGGGCAGAAGCACTACATTTTTACTATCATTTGGTTCCCCTAAAAAGCCGCCATGGTCATTGATCCGATGGATTACCAGCTCCTGGGTTTTTCCTAATTCAATCATTTTAACACCTTTCTCTATTGTTAGCATTTTTCAAGTTTTCACCCTGCATTATACTTTTTGTGTCGTTACAACATCTCATCGCTGCAGCATCTTTCAGTTGCAACATCTTGCAGTTATAATATTTTGCAGTCACAACATCTCATCGTTGCAGCATCTTGCAGTTATAAAATTTCCTGGTAAACGCGAAGTACATTTTTATAAGTAATCTTATCGACTTCATCCCAGGTAAATCCACTTTTATGCAGATATTCCGGCAATCTTTCCATATAACCAGCATGTGGAAGCTCACAATCACCATCGAAACCATCATAATCGGTTCCCAATGCCACACAATCAATGCCGCCCTTATCGGCCATACGATGTGCATGCTTCAATAAATCTTCTACTCGACAGTCCTCTTGTCCAGATGTCAGCAGCGGATTCACAAATGCGCCATACAGATTTAATCCGGAAACACCGCCTTTTTCGCCCAACGCGCGCAGCATCAGATCGGTCAGATTGCGCGGATGCGGGCAAATCTCACGGCTGTTTGAATGGCTGGCTACAAACGGAACCTTTAACTTCGAAACGACATCCCAAAAGCCTGCGTCTGAAAGATGGGACACATCGACGATCATCCCCATTTCTTCCATTGCTTCGATGATTTCAAAACCGCAGGGCTTTAATCCCTCTGTTTCATTGGCAAATGGCTTGCGCTTTCCGTCTTTGTCTACGATACAGTTCGGAAAACCGATTTCATTCTCGAAATTCCAGGTCAGTGTCATCATACGAACCCCTTTTTCGTAAAATTCCTTTAAGATTTCGATTTTCCCCTGGCAGACAGCACCTTCTTCAATCGTTAAAAGAGCCGACAAAAGACCTTCTTTTCGATTGTTTTCGATTTCTTCGACCGTTGTAACGGGACGAATTTCTGCTGCTGCCAATTCCATCTGCTTGCAAAAACAATCATATAAAGCCAGGCATTCCTGATACGGATCCGTCTGTTCATCATTATAAACAAACATTGCAAAATTCTGCAGCAGATAATTTCCCTGGCGAAGTTTTGGGATATCGATTGCCAGCTGATTTTCCAACAGCTGACCACCATTTCGATGCAGGGCGTGAATCGTATCACAATGCATATCAATTAACATAGATTTTCCCTCTCTTTTTTCAAACCTTTTGACAAGAAATCGTGTGAAAGCTTCTAAATTTTGGATTGGAAAGCATTTCAAAATACTTGCGCTCTCCAACTTTTTCATTGAAACCCTTTAAAAGCTTCCTAAAATTTTAAAGCTTACCGCTTCTTCCGAAATACCGGTCAATGCATTCTTTACACTGGACTGGCTGAAATTTCCATCATAATTAATAAAAAATCGATATTCCAATTTCTGACCATGTACTTGTCTGGACTCCAGCTTTGTCATGTTCAAATTATTATAAATAATATGCGACATCAGACGGTACAGAGAACCCGGATCATGTTCGGTCTCAAAACAAATGCTGATATGCTGTGCATCTTTTTTGCTGATCTTGCGATTGGAAATGATCGCAAAGCGCGTCATATTCGCCAGATTATGATTCAGAGGAGAAATCAACGTCTCCAGTCCATACAATTCTCCTGCAATCTTGCTGGCAATTGCCGCATGACTTCGATTTCCTTCTTCTGCTACCATTTTCGCTGCTAAAGCTGTGTTGCTTCTTTCAATTGCTTTGATTTCTTTATGTTCATTCAAAAACTTACTGCACTGGGAAAGACCCTGCGGATGAGAAAATACCGTATCAATCTCCTGAAGTTTTGTTCCTGGAACAACTAACAGGGACTGTTCTACCGGCAGATCCATCTCGTCTACAATATAATTGTCACATTTTACTAAAAGATCATACACATCCGCTACTACACCAGTGGAAACATTTTCAATCGGAATCACCGCAAAATCAGCTCGTCCCCCGGAAAGTGCATTCATACTTTCTTCAAATGTCGGCACATGAAGGCTTGAAACCTGGCTGCCGAAATATTTCACCGTTGCCTGATGTGCGAAGGAGCCTTCTACACCCGTATAAACGACCCGACAATTCTGAATCGGCAATGTTTCGACTTCCTGAAAGGGAATGCGGCAGGTTCCGTAATTTTGCTGGTTCAGCAAGTGATACTGATATTTTCTGCTGGCTGCCATAAGCATACGGAACAATTCTTCCACATTTTTCTTATCATAGCCCTTTTCAACCATGTTTTTGACACTTTCCAGCTTTTCTTTCTCACGTCCCGCATCTCGAACCGGACGATTTGTACGCATCTTGCTTTCCGCAACCTGAACAGAAAGTGCCATACGCTCCTGATACAGTTTGACGATCTGGCGGTCTACCTCATCTAATTTCAGACGAACCTCCTGTAACGTAACTTCCTGTTTCGGTGTATCGGATCGTTCCGATTCCTCCGTTTTTTCTAATTTATGCAGCTTGTCCTGTTTCTCTGCTTTTTCCAGTTCATGCAAGTGTTCCTGTGTATTCACCTTTTCAGATTCCTGCTGCTTTCCCAATGCATTCTGTTTCTCCGATTCCTGCTGTTTTCCCGATGCATTCCGTTTCTCTGCTTTGCGTGCTTTCTCCGGTTCATCCAGATTTCCCAGATGGTGCATCATCCTTTTCAGAGACAGTTCTGCTTCTTTTGTTCTTTCTTCACTCATCTTTTTTCTCCAGCCGTTCCCTTACCAGTCATCTTTTTTACAGTCTTACAAGCTTCTCCGATATAAGACAGAGAGCCAAAAATCACAATTACATCCTCTTCGCCAGCTGTATCCAAAGCAGTTTTCACTGCGGATTCAATGCTTTCGCAGGAAACTACATTTTCATGATATTCTCTTAAAACAGCCGCTAATTTATCTGCTTCCAATGCTCTGGGATTTTCCGGAGGAGTGATCGTCAAAAACTGATCAAACAGCGGTGCCATCATTTCACATTCTTCATCGTATGCTTTATCTGCCAATACGCCCATCACCGCGATCATCCGCTTTCCAGGGAAATAATATTGCAGGGAATCCTTCAGCTGCAGCATGCCATGAGGATTATGTGCACCGTCAATGATTACGCGCGGTTTGTTTGCGATCGTATCAAAACGACCGGGCCACATAGCTTTTGCCAGACCTTCGCGGATATGCTCTGTGCTGACATTTAATCCCCAATCATCTAATACCTTTGCTGCTTCGATTGCAAGACAAGCATTATCAACCTGGTAACGACCGATCAGACGGATTCTTAAATCGGTCAGATATTTGTAATCAAAATGGATCATCGGCGCACCATCTTCTGCATATTCTAATTCTTCATAAACATGAAGGCGTGTATCATCTGCCGGAATCAACGCACAGCCCATACGACCACAGACATTCTCAATTACGCGGCGCGCACGTTTCTGCTGTTTTCCCATGCAGACCGGCGCACGATTTTTGATGATTCCCGCTTTTACTTCTGTAATTTCTTCCAGTGTTTCTCCAAGGAATCCTACATGATCGAGTCCGATCGGTGTTAAGACATTACATAATATATTGTCTACAATATTGGTTGCATCATCACGACCGCCCATACCGCATTCCAATACTACGACATTACATTCCATTTCCACAAAATACAAAAATCCGATTGCTGTTTCTACTTCAAATAAAGTCGGACGTGCAAGACCATCGGCTTCCATCGCTGCAATTGCATCTTTAATCTGCTTTACATAGCGGCACAGGGCTTCTCTTGCAATATTTTCTCCATTCACCTGTACAAATTCTTCATAATCAAATACACGAGGCGATGCATAGCGGCCAACGGTATAACCTGCACACTGCAGAATTGTGCTGATAAATGCTAATGTTGAACCTTTTCCATTTGTTCCTGCAATATGCACAAATTGCAACTTTTCCTGGGGATTGTCTAATCGCGCCAGTAATTCACGCATCGAATCCAGCCCCAGGACAATGCCGGACTGCGAAATCTCTACTAAATATTCTTTTGCTTCTTCAAATGTCATAACACTTTTCTCCTGTCTTCTTCTTTTTATCATGATATTGGTAACTTTGGCCCAACATCATCTTCTGAAAACTGTCTGCAGCTGAAAATACGGCAGACTTCTTCTGCGATTCGTCGGATAACCTCACTTTATCTTATCATTTTTTTCTAATAATGCAAGCGAAACGCATACTTCTTTTGTTTCGGTACATACTGATTTTATGGAAACAAGAAAGAATGATATAAAAATAAATTCCTGGAAATGGTTACAAACTAATTTTATACGCTGCGGCCTGATCGGATGGTCCGTGGAACTATTTTTCACCTGCTTTCACAATCTGGCTGCTACAAATGATAAACGACTCATTGGACAGACTTCTTTGCTTATGTTCCCAATTTACGGTCTGGGAACTTTGATTCCGCTCATCGCCCGTTTTTTTAAAAAACTGGGATTTTTACTGCGCGGCAGTATCTACGCGTTTTTGATTTTTCTGATGGAATATCTGTCCGGAAGTATTCTCCGCTCCTTTGATGCCTGTCCCTGGGATTACAGCCAAAGCCGCTATCAGATTCACGGACTGATCCGCCTGGATTTTTTCCCTTTCTGGTTTCTCCTGGGATTATTATTTGAACAAACGGGCATTACAAGAGGCAATCGCAGGCAAAAACAATAAAAAGAACACGAATAAGTATAACAATTTTCATGCATTTTTATGCATTCCTAAAGCTGATACTTGCAAATACGGAAACAGAATGATATAATCTTTGCATTCGATTTATTTCATGAATTTGTAAAGTCTGCTAGCGTGTGTTTGAAAAGACTTGATATGAAGTATGCAGACGTATGAATATTTTCCAGACACCCTCTCACACATGTCTGGAAAAACTTTATGCTGGATATTCAAACACGCCTTAAGAAGGGAGAAACTGATATTGGATAACATGACAGGAACACAGGTTCACATACTGCAGGAAAAATTAGACCAGTTGGTTGCATTCTGTAAGGAATCCGGCCATATTGACCCCAATCTCTACGCAGAATACGATGTAAAGCGTGGTCTCCGGGATTCTACCGGTAAAGGTGTTTTGACAGGTCTGACAGAAATCTCAGACGTCGTAGCGTATAAGCATGAGAACGGTCACAAAATTCCTGCAGACGGTAAATTATATTTTCAAGGATACGATGTAGAAGATCTGATCGAAGGAGCCAGCGGAAAGCGTTTCTGCTTCGAAGAAGTGACCTATCTGCTCTTATTTGGGGAACTGCCCAATTCACAGCAGCTTAATGACTTCATCGAATTGCTGACAGCAGAGAGAATTCTGCCTTCTAAATTCGTACGTGACGTCATCATGAAAGCTCCCAGCGCCAATCTCATGAACGCACTTCAGCGAAGCGTCCTGACTCTTTATTCTTATGACGAAAACCCCGACAGCATCGAGATCGGCAATGTTTTGCGTCAATCTTTAAAACTGATCGCGACTTTCCCGCTGATCGCAGTTTACGCATATGGCGCTCATAATCACTATCACAACGATAGTGCTCTGGTTATCCGAAATCCCAATCCCAGCCTTTCCATTGCGGAAAATCTGCTCCACATCCTTCGTCTTGATGGAAAGTTCACAGAATTAGAAGCGGAAGTTCTGGATGTCTGCCTGATACTGCACGCAGAGCACGGCGGCGGTAATAACTCCACTTTTACAAACCATGTCGTATCCTCCTCCGGAACGGATACATACTCCGCAGTTGCTGCTTCCCTGGCTTCCTTAAAAGGTCCCAAACACGGCGGTGCCAACTTAAAAGTCTGCCAGATGTTTGAAGATTTAAAAGCCAATATCCAAAACTGGGAAGATGAGAAAGAAATTGAAGAATATTTGTTAAAAATCCTGGACAAACAGGCATTTGACCGGACAGGTCTGATCTACGGTATGGGACATGCCGTTTATACCCTCTCTGACCCTCGATGCGTCATTCTGAAACGTTATGCGCGCAGACTGGCAGAAGAAAAGGGCCGCCTGGAAGAATTTGAATTTATGTCCAAGGTGGAAAATCTGGCCGGAACCTTAGTTGCACAGAAACGAAATGTTTTCAAGAAAATCTGTGCAAACGTGGACTTTTACAGTGGATTCGTTTACTCGATGCTGGATATTCCTTACGAATTATATACACCGTTATTCGCCATCTCCCGTATTTCAGGTTGGTGCGCACATCGTATGGAAGAATTAGTCAATGCCGGTAAGATCATCCGTCCTGCTTATAAATACGTAGGAACGCATAAACATTATTATGAACTGGAAGACCGTTTCTGGTAAGATTATTTTTCGATCGCTTACCTGATCGGGCAAGCACACGTATTTATCATTTTATTTTTATTTTGCTTACATGTTATTTTTCGTCCTTGTAGAAAGCTGGATGCGGAAGGCTTATCACCTCCCTTTCAGCTTTTTATTATTTCACGCAAACCTTCCCTAACTTCACCGTAAAAAATTGTCTCCACAGCTGTACCAGATAATCGGGATACGTTGCTTTTTCCACATTTTCTGCTGCCAACACTGCAATTTTCCCCAATTCCGTTCCATTTTGTGTATAAATCAGTTCCCCTACCGGATCACCTTCTTTCACAGGAGCCGAAATCGCTTCTGGTAATTCCAATTTTTTCTCGACCTGATCAAATTCTTCTCCATCGGTTCGCACCATCGAAAATGTTTTTTCATATTTTAAAGCAACCTGCGCCGTCTTTCCACCTTCCACTTTCCAGTTTTCCAAAACCGGCGGTTCGAGATCTTCATAACGCCGACATAGGGAAAATCCATAATTCAGCAAGGAACGTGCTTCACTAAAACGAACCTTATAATCGGGAGCATCCAGTACGACGGCGATCAAATCGATTCCATTTTTTCTTCCTGTAGCCGACAGACAGCATCCTGCTAACTGCGTACTTCCCGTTTTTAATCCCGTCACCGTAAAATCCGTGCTCATTTTCAGCAGCTTATTGGTATTTGCCAAACCAAATTCACTGCTGCCTCTCGCCGTATGATGCACGATATTTTCCATCCAGATCGTACTGTAATCAAAAATCTGCGGATAATGCGTGATCAATTCCCGGCTCATCTGTGCGATATCCCTTGCCGTTGTCAAATGCTTTGCAGAATCGGTTAAACCGCAGCAATCAACAAAATGCGTCTGTGTCATACCCAGCCCTTTCGCCCGTTCATTCATCCGGTCGATAAAAGCTTCCTCCGTTCCGCTGATATGCTCTGCCATTGCCGTGGAAGCATCATTTCCTGACGCGATCACAATACATTTAATCAAAGTTTCTACCGTCTGCTGCTCGCCTTCTTCCAGATAGACCTGGGAACCGCCCATAGATTTTGCATGTGCACTTGTTGTTACCATCTCATCAAGTGTAATTTCCCCCGCTTCCAACGCATCGAAGATCAAAATTAACGTCATGATCTTAGTGATACTCGCAGGCGAACGCCTTTCATCTGGATTTTGTTCAAACAACACCGCTCCCGTCGAGGCCTCCATCACAATTGCCGCTTTAGAGCCCACTTCCGGCGGCTGTTCCCTAGCTTGCACATCAATCGAAAATACCACTTGCAGACAAGCATTCCATACCAACAACAAAAGAAGCAGCAGAATCCATCCGATCATCCGCCGCTTACGTTTCTTCCCACTACTGATTGTATTGATTGTATTTTGCTTTGCCTTCGCAAATCTGCCCATAAAAATCCCCCCTGCCTGGATGACATTTCACCTAGTAACACCAATTGCAATCCACTCGTGAAGAATCACAATTCGCTGAACTGTTACTATTGTACCAGCGCAGGAGGGATTTTATGACGATCACTCCAAAGTTTTATTTCGATCCATCAAGCAGCTATTTTGTTCTTTTGCACCTGCTGTCTGAAA
>CAZTHP010000012.1:10099-15812 GCA_964613155.1 uncultured Lachnospiraceae bacterium
TACCTGCTAGTTTTGTTTTTTTGCACCTGCCGTCTGAAACAGCGGTTTGCTGTAGATTCCCTGCTCGGTCATGTGGCTTAATGCTTCCTGAACCAAAGGGGTATCCTCTGCATACGTCAAACCAAACCAATGTGCATCGGTTTTCAATACTTTAACCTTTGCTTCGCCTGCCTGCAGCAGATCGCCGATGATCGTAGGGAGTAAATACTCAGCCTGAAGCTCACCGTCTGGTATTGCCTTTAAGAAATCCACAAAACGATCTTCCAAAGTCTGCATAAACTCCGGTGTCAGTCCCCACATATTCATCGAAACCAGAGAATCTAACGGCAACTTCTTTTCACCAGATGCCGCCCCCTGTTCCGTCTTCACGATATTGCGCGTTTCCTCTATATTCTGTAAATATCCTTGTTCATCCATGCAGCAAACACCGCGTGTTACGCTGCCATGGTCACTCAATGTGTTCCCCAGGATAAATCCCGGCATACAAAAAACAGATTCCGTCAAGCGACCTGCTAAACGAGCTTCTTCCTGCTCCACCAAAAAATCATGCACTTTTACAAAGGCTTCTTTTCCATAATAATCATCGGCATTGATCACGGCAAATGCACCGTTTACATATTCCTTTGCTGCCAATACGGCATGACCTGTTCCCCACGGTTTTGTACGATCTGCCGGGCGGGTAAAACCTTCCGGCAGATGATCCATATCCTGAAATGCATAATCTACTTTGCATAATCCTTCTAATTTGGCACCAAGCTGTGTCCGAAAATCTTCTTCTAAGTTCTTCCGAATAATAAATACAATATGATTAAAACCTGCTTCTAAGGCATCATAAATGGAATATTCCATAATCACTTCCCCAGAAGGACCGACCGGTGTTAATTGCTTACAACCATCTTTAAATCTGGATCCAATTCCTGCAGCCATAATTCCTAACGTAATTTCCATATATTCCTCCAAAAAATTCATCCGCAGATACCGTGCTATCTTTCTCAGAAAAGAAAACCACTCTTGTACTGCCATTGCGTCAATATGCTTCTACAGTAACCTGTATTCTAACACATTCGACAACCTTTGACCAGCGTCACTTGCGGATTTTATGAAAAATTTAAACTATTTTAAGAAATTCCACTGTGATCGTTCCCTTTTGATGCAACATCACGTTTTCGGATTTCTCAATAGACAGCCATCCCCTTTTGATGCAGCATCACGTTTTCAGCCTTCACAATAGACAGCCATCCCCTTATTCGAACAAAAAGGTTAGGATGCACTCCCTTTCATTTTCTACATAAGAAAGCTGCGCATATTCTGCATGATCCGACTGTGCTGCACTTTGTTCCAGATAAGAAAAAATCTGCTGACGGTCGATCAATTCTTCTTTTGCTGTCTGATACAAGCTTTCCCCCTGAAACCGGAGACTGACAATCTTCTCCCCATTTTCTTGAGAGCGGCAAAGCAGCTGGATGAATTGTTCTGTATCCCATTCTGCAAAATAACAGCCCTCCCGCACAAAATAGTTATCCTGTACAGCCGTACATTTCGGCAGCTTGATTCGAGAATCTACCTGATGCGTTTGCGCCATATCGACATCGGTCACACAAAAATACGCATAATTTACCAGATCATCCAACAATCCATTTCCCTTCGTAAAACTAGGATCTCCCCAGGTAACATCCAGCTGATACCAATCACCATCTGCCTTTACATAATTCCATGCATGATTGACTGTATCTTCCTTAGAAGCTTCGAAATCTTCTTCTTCTGGGCTGGAGCTGGAGCCTTGTGTATCGGCCGTTCCGGAAATGGTAATACTTTCGATTCCCTGTTCTAAGAGCAGATACTGCATTGCTGCTGAATAGCCCTGGCAAACGGAATACCCCTCTCCGAATACGCTGCATATCGTCTGGTTATGCGCAGCATCCAGCTGGTATTCGGTATTCTGTACCAGATAGTCAAATGTAAACTTTATGATTTCATAATCACTGGAAGTACCAGAAATCCCAGCTTCTTCGGCATCCGCATAAAAACGCTCCATCCATTTCTGAATTACCTGCTGCCAATCAGCAATTTCCTCACGACTCATCGCCTGCTGCATTGCAAATTCCAGCGACAAAATCGTATCCCCGCGTTTTCTAGTATTTAACGTATAACCTTTGGTCCAGAAGATTTCCGGATGATCGGCCGTCACCGCATTGTACACCTGCTTTACCTGCTCTGCATCCGTCGTTCGCAGCTTTTTCGAATCCCCCAGTA
Organism: uncultured Lachnospiraceae bacterium; assembly: GCA_964613155.1. Classification (GTDB taxonomy): domain Bacteria; phylum Bacillota; class Clostridia; order Lachnospirales; family Lachnospiraceae; genus TWA4. Next base: position 12,353 of record CAZTHP010000012.1, read on the forward strand.
CCATTAAAGCCTCATAAATTTCTTCATAAACTGCCTGTTCTTCTTCAGAAAGAGTTGTATAGCAATAACCATGCTTCCCCAACAGCGAACCCTTTTTTTCCTGTGCTATTTCCCCGATTTCCGAAACCGGCAGTAAATCTTTTTTACGGTTCCCGTTCTCTCCAAACGAAAATGCTGCACATCCACTGCATGATAACAATACCGTACTCAGCAGCATAGCAGCCACGAAACGCAAACATTTTCGAGTTCCCCCATAACTTCTATTTACTCTGGAACTTCTATTCTCTGTACAACTTCTATTCTCTGTACAGCTTCTATTCTCTATACAGCTTTTATTCCCTGTACTACTTCTATTCTCTGTGCCGCTTCTATTCTCTCTGCTTCTATTCTCTCTGCAATTTTTATTTTCTCTGCCGCTTCTATCTCCTGTGGAGCTTTTATTTCCTCTACAACCCATGTCGCTTACCAAACTCCCTTTCCAAACTTCATTCATTGACCATTTGTCCATTTCACCTTATCAGTATACGCGAATCATTTTTTTCCTGTCAATAAACTTTAAAAGAATTCTGATTTTTCCATTTACTGTTTGCATTTTTTGGAATATACTGAAAGTAACCACACATTCCACCATTTCGGAACATCTGCGAATGATTTTCTTATTTCTCAGTTTTCACTTTCTTTATTCATTCGCTGTTCCGCTGTCAAAGGAGGTCTGTTTATGCGTATTACATTTTTAGGTGCAACTCATGAAGTAACTGGAAGCTGCTGCTATATCGAAGGAGCCGGCAAACGCTTTTTGGTCGATTACGGTATGGAGCAGGGACCCAATACGTTTGTCAATGAAGATCTTCCTATTCCCGCATCCGAATTGGATTTTGTTCTCCTGACGCACGCTCATATTGATCACTCCGGCAATCTTCCCATTTTATATGCAAAAGGCTTTCGCGGTTCCATCTACACCACCTATGCAACAGCTGATCTGTGCACGATCATGTTAAAAGACAGCGCACACATCCAGATGTTTGAAGCAGAATGGCGCAATCGAAAAGGACAGCGTGCCGGCAAAAAGGCATTTATCCCCGCTTACACCATGGAAGATGCGCTCGGTGCCATCAGTTTGCTGGAAAGCTGCCCGTATCAGGAAATTCAATCTCTTTGCGAAGGGATTCGTGTTCGTTTTGTAGATGCTGGACATTTGCTTGGCTCTGCCAGCATCGAGGTATGGATCCACGAAACGGATGTAGCAGGAAATGATCTGGAGAAAAAATTAATCTTCTCCGGTGATATTGGCAATCTGAACCAGCCACTGATCAACGATCCCACCTATTTAACAGAGGCCGATTACGTAATTATGGAATCGACCTACGGCAACCGAAATCATCAAAATGTTCCGATTGACTACGCAGCTTCTTTAGCAGAAATCATTCAAAGAACATTTGACCGGGGCGGTAATGTCGTCATTCCGTCTTTTGCGGTTGGGCGGACGCAAGAGCTTCTTTATTTTATTCGACAGATTAAAGAACAAAATCTCGTACAAGGACATGGAAATTTCCAGGTTGTGATCGACAGCCCTCTGGCTATGGAAGCTACTGAAATTTTCCAGCATCATCACCATGACTGCTACGACGAAGAAGCGCGCCAGCTGATTGAATCTGGAATCAATCCGATTACATTTCCTGGACTGAAACGTGCCGTAACCAGCAATGATTCCAAACAGATCAACTTCGACAAGGACTGTAAGGTTATCATTTCTGCCAGTGGAATGTGCGATGCCGGCCGGATCAAGCATCATCTGAAACACAATCTGTGGAGGGAAGAATGTACGGTTTTATTTGTCGGATATCAGGCCGTTGGAACACTGGGACGCGCTCTGACAGAAGGGGCGAAAGAAGTAAAGCTGTTCGGTGAGACGATCTGCGTTCACGCGGAAATCCTGCAATTACCTGGAATCAGTGGACATGCCGACCAAAAAGGACTGCTGAAATGGGCTTCCTCTCTGACTTCCGTTTCAAAACCGACGCAGTTTTTCGTAGTGCACGGTGAAGATTTCTCCGCCACCTATTTTGCTTCTTTGCTGGAAGAATCCCTGCAATGTCAGGCAATGGCACCTTACAGCGGTACGATTTACGATCTGGCGACTGCACGTTTTGTAAAAGTCACCACCGGTATCCGCGTTCTGAAGCCAGAAGATATTCAGGCTATTCCTGGACGTTCTTCTCAGAAAGCCTTCACCATCTACCAGCGACTTCTGGCAGCAGGTCAGAGACTGCTTACCGTGATCAAGCACAACGAAGGCGGTACAAATAAAGATCTGGCCAGATTTGCCGACCAGATCAACTCCCTCTGTGATAAATGGGATCGCTAGAAAAACGTTCCTTTTGCTGATTTCGCCAAATTCCTAAGAACTCTTTGGCTTTATGGATTCGGGAAGAATCCTGTCTTTGAATTTATAGATTCGAAAAGAATCCCGTCTTTGAATTTATAGATTCTGGAAGAATCCTTTGCTTCCCTGATTTACGAAAAAATCATCCGTTTTTCTGATTCCATAAAAACATCGCAATCGATGCAGAGCAAATGATCAAATAACCGATCAAGCTGTAGAAATCGGGAATCTGTCCGAAAAACAGATAGCCTAAAATAGTGGAAAAGATAATCTGTGTATAATCATATACCGAAATCTCACGAGCAGGTGCATAGGTATAGGCTGCGGTAATGGAAAATTGTCCTCCTGCCGCGGCCAAACCTGCTCCTAACAGCGTAAGAACCTGCCCTGCTGTCATCGGCTCATGATAAAACAGCAAGATCAGCGGCAGCGTCACCAGACAGCTGAAACTGGAAAAACAAAAGACGATCACAGGTCCTTTTACGCCCCTTGCACCCAGCACACGAACCATCGTATACGCCAGACCAGCAGCTGCACCTCCGCAAAAACCAGCAAGCATTCCCGTCATATCCGTACTGGCAAATCCCGGTTTAATCACAAAAAGACAACCTGCCATTGCCAGAATCAAACAACCAATCTGATATTTTTTCGGAATTTCCCGCAAAATTACAATTGAAAATAAAATCGCAAAAAAAGGAGACAGTTTATTTAACATACTCGCATCTGCTACTAAAAGATGGTCAACTGCATAAAAATTACACAAAATTCCAATCGTTCCAAACAAAGAACGCATCAGCATCGGCACATAATTCTGCTTTCCGATCACAAGCGGTGTCCGATTTCGGATCAAAATCCCCGCTGCAAAAAGCATCGCCACAAAATTTCGAAAGAAACTTTTTTCAACCGAAGGGAGATCTCCCGACAAACGTACAAAAATATTCATCAAGGCAAAACAAAACGCTGACAACATAATGCAGCAAATTCCTTTATATTTATTTCCCATTATTCGCAAACTTTTTTCCTCCAACTTCTTAATTTCCTACAATCTACTTATCTGCATCTTTTTCGAAATAAAAT
>CAZTHP010000012.1:15912-23652 GCA_964613155.1 uncultured Lachnospiraceae bacterium
TGCAAGCACAGCATTTTCATCGCTACTCGCGTAAAAAAACTGACTGGAAATCCTGTTTCATATTCCCAGTCAGTCTTAATCGACCAATTATTCCATCCGATCCATCGCTTCTAATCAAACTTCATCTGGTAAAAATCCAACTCCCTAGAAGCTGATTTCCTACCAGGCAAAATGCAGTCCTTTCGAACTTAATTTCTTGCTAACCGAAATGCAGTTCTTTCGAACTCAATTTCTTGCTAACCAGAATGCAGTCCTTTGAATCGTTCCAAAATATCTCTTGGCTTTAGTCCATAAATGCATATCTTCTGTCATCAAAATATTTTCGCTTCAATTCCAGATACAGCTCTGCTTTCGTTGCATCGATATACGGATTTACATAAAAAACACCTGCAATTCCCAGTGTGATCGCACTGAGGATTTCCCACAGAATAAAGGAAAGGCTTAATACAAATGCTCTCCACTTTTCACCCTGCATCATCTCTTTGCTGATACGGAATGCATCGGCTCTGCTCATCGTCGGATCGTCTGCCAACAAGTACGGAACCATGTAATATTCATAGGTTTTTACGATTCCCGGAACGATCAGCAAAAAGCACCACAAAATCGTATACAGTTTTCGCAAAAATAATGTCAGTACCATCTTCCCATACTGTCCGTCTTTAAAAGCAGCTGTTAAATGTCCCAGTCCAGCCGGCTCTGAAGCATTGTTGATATAGTATGAGCAGCCGCCTACTTCAAAAAGGTTAAAGACAAAAATCTGTAACAGCAGTACTGCAATTATTACGACAAAAATAATACCGCCGCCTATTAGCTGAAAAAGTGCGGAAATCGGTAATCCATTTAAGAAGGCATTATCTGCCATCGAAACATAATTTCCAATCGTATTGTAATCCAGTGTATCATCGTCAAAATCTTCGTCATATAAAATATCTAGGTCATCTGCGCTATAGTCCAGACCTCCCATTGCGCTATTGATCGAACCCATATCGGTATTGCTCTGAGATCCTCCCGAAGAAGCACCTCCACCGACTAACAACATCAAAATCAAGGATACTAGCACACATTTCCAATAATTACGCTGAAATGCAGCTTTACCTCGTTTTTTCAATTCTTCTCGTGTCCACATAGAGCCATTCCCCTTTCTTTTTTCGTATTGTTCTTAGAATTTTATCAAAAACGCTGTCATTGGCGCTTTGTCTCTCCCTATCTGCTTTTCACAACAATCTTCCTTCATTATTTTAATCAGTATAGCACAAAATGACTCGTGAAACAATTTTAACAAAACCTTTATCTTTATAAAAAAGACTTAAAAAGACGCCTATCTTCATTTCTGAAGGACAAGCGTCTTCTCTTGCTTTATTAGTTATTCTTCTTCTTGTTCTAATTCCGCGACATACACATATACATTGTACAAACGGTCTTCATCTGCTGCCATCGCCTGATGCCGAACCAGCTCTGGCGCCAACAGCCCGTCCATAGAAGAAAGCTGTGTCTCATCCAGCTGATATAATTTTGCTGCTACTTCTGAAAAACGTTCCCGGCAAATTGCCTGGATTCCATTCACTTCACAAAATTGGTAAGAGGGAACGACTACATCGCAAACATAATCTTCTATGCGAATATGCGGTTTCATTCGTTTTTCATCGTAAACGGCAAGATAAAAACGATCATCCATTTTTTCTGCCTTTCTGCTTTCAAAACACGCTGTCTTTGTTACTGCGAAATGCGATTACATATTCAACAGTTTCTGAAGGATTTCATCCAGCCATTCTCCATCGAACAGCTCGATCATACCCTTATCACATGCAGCTGCCAGCTTCTTATTCATCGGAATCTGTGCGATCATGTCAATGCCATGTTTCTTTGCGATTTCTGCGGTCTTACTTTCACCGAAGATCTCAATTCTTTCTCCACAATGAGGACATTCTGCATATGCCATATTCTCAACAATACCCAGTACCGGAATATTCATCATATCTGCCATGTTTACTGCTTTTTCCACGATCATGGAAACAAGTTCCTGAGGAGATGTTACAACAATAATACCATCTACAGGAAGGGACTGGAATACGGTTAACGGAACATCACCCGTTCCAGGAGGCATATCTACGAACATAAAATCAACATCGCCCCATAATACTTCTGACCAAAACTGTTTGATCACACCTGCGATTACCGGTCCTCTCCAAACAACCGGTGCAGTTTCATCTTCCAGCAGTAAATTCACGGACATAACCTTAGTACCCATCGCACTTTCTCTGGGATAAATCTCCGTTTCACTTCCGGTTGCTCTGCCCTTAATACCAAATGCCTTCGGAATGGAAGGACCTGTGATATCGGCATCCAGAACTGCGGTACTGCGGCCGCATCTCTGCATTAAAACTGCCATTAAAGAAGTTACCAGAGATTTACCAACTCCGCCTTTACCACTGACAATACCGATCACTTTCTTGACATTACTATTCGGATTCATAGGAGCCAGTAAACTCTCCTGTGTTCTGTCTGCACAGCTGGAATCTCCGCAGCTGCCGCAATTTCCATTACAATCACTCATTGCTAATACCCTCCGTATCTCAAATTACCACTCCTGTTTTGAAAAGAAGCAAATTCCCCTAAAATTATTGTTTGTTTGTACAATCGCTTGTTTGCTTTATACAATCCCTGCTTTTCAAAACAGTGGCATCTAGCTATTTATTATACTCCAATCTTTCTCATACGTCAATATTTTTGACATATGTCAAGAATATTACAGAACTATCGTAACCGTTCTGAAACAATCTCCCAAAATTCCTCGCGCTAAACACAGTATCTCTCATTAAGAACAAGCTGTTCAGAGGCAAACACTAACATGCATAGTTCTGAACCGTTACAAAACCCCAACTTCAGGCACGGATAAAACTGCATAAGCAGCAAAAATCTACAAAGTGACTCGCTTTATGACTCACAGAATCAACTGCTGCTATTTGACAGTGCCTGAAATAAATCTTTTTCATATTGTTCCGTTTTCTGACCTTGTTCCGCTGCACGAATCTTCGCTGAAACCATATAATACTCCTCCAAACCTATCTCTGTGATCCAGGAAAGCGCATCAAAAGATTTCTCAATCTCCCGCATAAAAATCTGCATTTCCATCCCCATTCCAAAACAATCTTCCAGAAAAGCAAATACATGCTTCCAGCTCAAAATCAGTCCATCCTTTTGCAAATCAGCATTTCTTTCCCGTGTTTTACTAAGCAAAACTTTCACTAATAAATGAATCAGTGTGATCCGTTCCTCATACGAAGCTTCTTTTGCCTGCTTTCGCATTTCCTGCGAACCGGAATTTTCCAAGATTTCTTCCAACGAATAAGCCGCATGTGTTTGCTGATAAAACTGATAATACGAAGCAAAATCTCTTGCGACCATCGGATACTGTAAAAATTCCTGGACAAATCCTGCTGTAACCGGCAGTTCTAACGCTTCATATGCAAAAAGCATTCGTGATAAATCTTCCCAGCCTCTTGCCGTTACAAAATACTGGTCATTTTCATTGGACTCCATCCGATAAAAATCCTGTGGTTTGATTTCCAAAAAAGCCAGAATTGCGCCATGAATCTGTATCTGCCGCGCATATTCCTTCCAAACCGACAAATTTTCCTCTACCTTCAATAAGCGAACACGATCTAATGTAACCACATCAAAATCCCGTACGGATTTATTATATTCCGGTGGATTTCCTGCTGCTGCGATCACCCATCCTTCCGGTACTTGATGACTTCCAAATGTTTTACACTGCAAAAACTGCAGCATCGCCGGTGCTAATGTCTCCGACACACAGTTAATTTCATCAATAAAAAGGATTCCCTCCGTTTTTTTGCTCTGCTCCATATGATCGTAAACCGATGCAATAATCTCACTCATCGTGTATTCCGTAACCGAATATAGCTTGCCGCCATAAGATTTCTCACGAATCACTGGTAAACCGATCGCACTTTGCCTCGTGTGATGCGTGATCGTATACGCCACAAAACCCACTCCGCATTCCTTTGCCACCTGTTCCATAATCGCCGTCTTTCCAATTCCCGGAGGTCCGATCAGCAAAACAGGGCGCTGCTTCTGCGTAGGAATCTGATAACTTCCATCCTCATTTTTCCTGGTATATGCCCGCACCGTATTGCGAATTTCCTCCTTCGCCTGCTGTATATTCATCTTCTTCTCCTCTCCCCTTCCGATTCCTTTTTCACGTTAGATCTTTCATCTAGTTTTTTCATCTAATTTTTTCTCTAATTTTTCCTCATTTGCATCCATTTCCCTTGCGATTTCTTACCTCATCTTTTTTCGTTTACACCGTCACTTGAAAACCACCCGTATATTCTGGTTCCCAATCAGCTCCCTCCGGCAGCTCCAGCAATAATTTTTCCGCCCAATAAGGAACTTCCACCTGACCAAAACGACTTTTCAAAAAAATAAAGGCACATCGACAGCCCGGCGCACGCGCCGGAAATGTTCCAAATCCATCTGTAAAATACAAAATGCCTTTTAAATGTTTCAGCTGCCCCTGCTTTTGCAGGTCTTTTATGTAAGAAAATGCTGCACCAAAGTCCGTTCCACCGCCGCCTTTTATCATAAGATGTTTCATATATTCCTCCGCTTCCTGCAGATTCGTTAATTTCACATCCTCTTGCACGACCGCATCGCACTGCAGAATCCGCACTTCAAAGCGATCAAAGAAATTTTCCTCCTGTCCAAAGACTGACCAGGTTTCTTCCAGGAAAAAATGCACCAATTTACCAGAACAGGAGCCCGATGTATCGATCACGATCACCAGTTCCTCCAAACGCATCACTTCTTTCGTCTCCAACGCTTCAATAAACGGAATATTGCCATATGCATTCAGTCCATAGGTATAATAAATCGGATCATAGCTGTCCAAATCCAGGATACGGTCTTCTTTCTGCACCATAAATTGCCGTAAAAAAATATGGTAGTCATAACCTTCTCGTTTCGTCAGACAAGCTTCCTCCTGCTCATTTCCGGCTGCATCAGACCGTTTTCCCGCCACTTTGCTGCCTGCCTGCCGCAGACCATTTCCTGCCTGCGCCCACACCTCTTTCATTTTCTGCAAAAAAGCATCTTCTTTCTCTGCCAAAAGCCCCCAATCTGCTTCCTTGGAAAAAAACGGAGCGCGTTCACCCGATTTTGCTGTCCGATTCGCTTCCCAAAACACATGCGAATCCCGCACAAACCACATTTCCCAGGAAGGAAGCAGCGATTGTTCTTGAGAACCTGGTTTACATTCGAACTGCGATCGTGCATGCAGCTGCGTGCACAGCCAATTTTCAATAGAAGCTACCGTTAAAATGGATTCTTTTTTTTGCAGAGCATCATAAACAGACTGCCGCTCCCATGCATATTGGTTTGCCGGACCAAAAATCTGGTCAACCAGATATTCTACTGCAATATCACAAGCTAGAAAATACAAACGCGAAGGATTCGAATTTCGTTGAAAGGGATGCAGATACAGACAGTGCAGCAACATATGTGCATAGTACCTTGACAATTCCCAAATGGAACCTGACTGCACTTGCTGTTTCAGCCAAGTTTCCTCATAATACATCCATCTTCCATCCACTGCCGGCAACACGATTTTAGATACACTTTTAGGAAGCAGCAGAGCACAATACGGCTCTAATTCTGGCTTACGTCTGTAAAAAAAAGCGGCAGCTTTATCCCACTGCGCCATTTCCCAGGAGATTCCTTCACACAGCTCAGATGACTGGTCAGGTTCCGCTTCCATTGCCTTTTTCTCCATACAAAGCGCAGCAAATTCCGGCTGGTTACAGGTCACAGCTTTCTGTAAAAGTTCTTTCTGCAAAAAGGAATCAACTGTTTTCAGTTGAAAAAGCTCCTTCGCTCTGGTCGGTATCGTCCCATAAAGATTCCATTTTCCGCTAAAAAGCAGCAGCATCGCCGGGCGAAAGCGATTCTTTACCAACGTTTCATAGCGAACCTGCGCTTCTTCGCCCAATTCTACTGGATACAACAAACGGGATATTGCCATATCCAATTTTAAATCTCGATCTTGAATTTTTGCAAAACGCGCATCATATGCGGCAAAATCAATCCCCGCCGTTTCCTCTGGAAATACCGCTTCAAAACCCCCGGTATAGGAGAGCGGAAGCCAGATGATTTCCTGCTGTTCCAGTTCATGAATCAACAAAAATGCTCGTTTTGCTTTTAAAATAGGACGCCAAGAACGAACCTGCCGGACGGACCAGGCTTTCAGAAAAATCTGTTTCCAGCCATCAAATGCCATTGGCGCAAGTTCACGAATGTAGACTGGCAACTGTAATCCTTTACAAGAGGTCTTCTTCCCCTCTCCATCATCCGACGGTAAGATTTCTAAAAGTGTATCCCCTTGAAGAACCATTTCCCTTTGATACGATATAGCTTGATACGATACCGGGAGATTCGAAGTTTCTCTGAAATTACTACCTGGTTCTCCCGAATCTCTTTTCAACGTCAAAATAAGCTGCAGAACCAATCGCATGCCCTGTCTTTGACTGTCCAGATCAATCCATTCCTCACGGGTATGGGCTTTTCCACCGACAATACTGCCTAGTGTCAATGCCGGGATTCCCAGGGAAAGAGGGATATTGGCATCGGTGGAAGCCGCCTCCAGCACAGCTTCCTTTCCCGTCACCTCCCAAATCACATCACAAGCATTCTGCTGCAGCTGCGCCATCTGCTGCTGCGCCGCTCTTTCCATCTGACCTGCACACGGGCGTTCTCCTACCTGCTTCACTTCTAAACGCATGCCTTCTGCCTGAAAACGGCGAACTGTTTTTTCAAAAAACTGGCGCATTTCTTCCATACAACCAGCATCAACGGAACGAATCTCATATAAAATCCGTGCTTCCTCAGCAATCGTATTGACAGAAGTACCACCGGTAATCGTTCCTACATTGTAAGTGGTCTGCGCTCGTTTCGGCACTTCCTGCTCATAAAGCGCGCAAACGAAACGGGAAATTTGATGGATTGCACTGGCATTTCCAAATGCACTGAAAGAATGTCCGCCTTCCGTACGCACCGAAATTTCATAACGCAGCGAGCCCACACACTGATAAAAACATTGCCCTAAATAAAGATCAAAGGACACGACCCGCGCGATTCGACTGCCATAATCCTGTATCAGCTGCCGACATCCTTTTAAATTCCCCAGTCCTTCTTCCCCTACATCAGCAACAAATAAAATCCCCGTCTCCAGTGCTGGTTTTTCCTGAGCAAAAAATGCCGCTGCCATCAAAAGATTAACCAGATTGGCCGTATCATCGCCTACACCGGGGCCAATCAGCAAATGGTCTTTTTGCCGAACCAGCAAACGATCTTCATCTGGAAAAACTACATCCAGATGTGCCATATAAACTTCCAGATTGCTGCGGTGCCGCACCTGATACGGATAAATGACATTTCCCGCTTCATCAATATAAACATCCTGTGCACCTTGCTTTTCCAGCCATTTTCGACAATACTGTGCACGACGTTCCTCCTTAGCAGAAGGAGCAGGGATCACGGCCAATTCTTTTAACAAACGCTGCGCCTGCGGCGCATGCTCCTCTACATAATTTCTAATTTTTTCCAGCCAAATAGTTTCCGTATTATATTCCTCCAAACGAATCGCATCCCCTTTCGTTCCATTCAAAAAAAGCAAAATAATAAGAGGGACACCACTGCCGATGCCGTTTTCAATCAGCAGCTGCT
>CAZTHP010000012.1:23752-42097 GCA_964613155.1 uncultured Lachnospiraceae bacterium
AGCCTGTCCATTAACGTGTTAACTTACCTATTGAGATATTAACTTGTCCTTTGACACATTAACTTATTCTTTGGCATGTTAAACTTATCCTTCAACAGATTAACGTTTTCTTTGGCATATTAACTTTCGCTGTCGATTGCTTCTCCCATCGCCTGCAGCCATTCTACTGCCAGCTGTTCACCAGCTTTTGCTGCCTTACGAATCCAAAACAATGCTTTTTCATGATCCTTTTCAACGCCCTGACCATCTTCATACAATTCGCCAACGCGAAATTCTGCGACTGTCATACCTGCTTGCGCTGCCTTGTAATACCAACGAAACGCTTCCTCTATATTTTTTTCAACTGCGGTTCCAAAAAAATACATATTGCCTGTTACAAACATAGCCGGTGCATAATTTTGTTCTGCCGCCTTCTGATACCACAGAAATGCCTCTGCCGGATTTTCCTCTGTTTCAAAGCCAAAATACAGACAATCTGCATAAGCATATTGTTCTTCTGGTGTAACTGGATTTTTATGAATCGCCATACTCCCATTCCCCCTCAAAATTTATGAATCCATTCGTAATGGTCTCTTTCGCTCTAATGTCTGCGTTTATACTGTACCCAAAGGATATATGCCACAACAACTGCTGCGACAACAAGCGGATATGCACTGATAAAACGTACCAGCCATGTTCCTGCTGCTAAAAACAGTAAAAGGATTAGAAATCCTATCAGGAAACAACCTTTTTCACCAAGTACAAAAGAAAAAAGCTTATTCTGTTTTCCGTTATCATTCCGATCAGCAGAATCCGGCTGACCGCGATTCAGAAAACCACGATCGGCATATTTTTCTTCTTCATAAGCCGCTTCTTCACTGCCTTCATAAATACCGTATTCCGCTTCATACACATCAATAATCGTATGAGCAATCATCTCCGGCGGCCCTAATTCCTCGATTACAGCTTCTTCTGACTGTCCCGTTTCTCTAGCATGTTCGGTAATATACTTTCGGTAATAATCTGCTTTTTCAGAGATCAACGCACCAGGCAGTCTGCCGACCAAAGAATCTGTAAGCAAATTAATAAACTCTTTTCGATTCATCTAACACCTCATCCTTTACGGAATTTGCACTCCCACAGCCAAAAAGCTGTGAAACATTTGATTACTTGCGCCCATTATAGCATAAAATATTACGATTTCCAACCGCTTGCACGAAGTGAATCCTCCCCATTATCTTCTCATTATCTTCTTGTTAAATTCTTCTCATCTCCTCATTAGATTCTTTTTATCTCCACATTAGATTCTTCTTATCTCCACATTAGATTCTTCTTATCTCCTCAAACCTACCATTATCCTCTTAAGCAACAAAAAAGATGCCATACTTTTTCCACTCGTATGACATCTCTGCTTGATAACATCTTTGTTTCTATAATACCTTTGCTTGTAACGATTCCGAACTATGCAAAATTCTATTTGGTACGCTGTTCTATATATTTTTGAATTTCATCTTCTGTCATTCCCATCGAAAATGATAATTCTGCTAAAACCAGTTGTTCTGCTGCATTAAGATAATAATCATCTATTGCTGTACTTTTTTTACCTTCTGCCAATCTTCCCTGTCTGCGCAGATAGATGGTCTTCACAATTCGTATCCACTCTTTGCAGTCACCGCTTTTCAATGCTTTTTTATAACAATCTTCCCGATATTTTTCGTTTTCAATTTTCAAAACCGGAATTTCCGTCATAGAATCCACCATTTCTCTGGCTTCTTTCTCTGTCATTGCCAAGCGTCTTGGAATCTGTGTATTATCTACCGCAGAATAAATCTTGATTCCGGAATCTTTGATGGGAACCAGTACATAATAGAGTTTTTTCTGTTTGTTTTGGTGAAAATCTTCCATCGTTGTAATCTGATCAACTTTGCAGACACCGTCTGTTTTATACATTACATAATCGCCAATCTGAAACATCCAATTCTCCTTTTTCTGACTTTTGCTGTTACAGCGTTTTCTGCCTGTATCCTGTCTAACAATTCCCACTAATTAATATAGCCATCGGTACGATAGCTGTTATACTGCTTCTTAATCTTAATATAAAGATTTCCGTCTTCGCCTCTGTAGCGATCGACCAGCTGATATTTTACATGCTTGCGATCCAGCTGTTCTAAATACATCTTTAATTCCATTTCAGAGTCCATCCCGTTCAGCGTATCAAAACGAATGGTCTGTTCCAGACATGCACTTGTAATTCTTCTCATGATTTTTCCTCCTCATTCTCCAGTAGCACTCGTTCACAAGCTCCAACAAACTTCAAATAGAGAGCTTTCCTTCCTTGTCACTGCTTTTTTCCGAATTTCCATGCAGCCGTCTGTATAGCATTGCAATAACAACGGACTCATGTTTTCTTATAAATTAGATGTTGGGGTTCCCCCAAGAATGATGCCTACGGATTGTTCCGTGCTTTGCACTCCCACAATCCTGCCCAATATTCGCATATCGTGGGATGTTAATCCCACGATATGCGAATATCGGGGCGGGTCCCAAGGACCTTCAACCACTTATAAGCAAGCTCATGTGGTTTTGGACCTTTTGACCCTGGCATCATAAATTATAACATAGAAAAAAGGGCTTCGTAAGCGAAACCCTTTAAAAATTGTAACTTTGTTAAATTTGCAGATGCTATATGCTCTAAAAATTGTGCAAAACAACGATTATTTTGTGAATTTTTTTACCAGTCGATAAAGCCTACCAGCTTCTAATTGTCAAGTAAGAACACTTTTTTTACCCATCGATAAAGCTTACCAGCTTCTAAATGCTTCTGTTTTTCGACGATCGTCTTCAATTCTGCATCCACTTTTTTGTACTTTGTATTTAATGCATTGTATTTCTTGTTGCTCTTGCCTTTTTCAGCTTTATAATAACGATTAAAGCGCTGTGCAGCTTCATATCCTGTACAGTTCAGGATTGAGGTTACTTCTGGATATTCCAGTTTCTGCATCGCCAGATCAACTGGTGCAACTTTCCGTTCTGGATCTTCCTTATAAATATGATCTAAGGAGTTCTGGTTTAAGAAATACAGGAAACGATCAAAGTTTTCTCTATGAGGCCGAAGGTAAGATTTCAGATCTACTTTTCCCATCAGAGATTCGATCGTCTCACCTTCTTCCAGCTGCTCAGGGCGAACAGCAGGAAATGCATGATAATCGATCAATTCGTTCATTCGTCCATCTAACGGAAGGAAGATTGCCGGACAACCTGAAATCAAAGCGGAAACATTGCCATGCAGCTTACTTCCGACACTCAGATCCATACCCTGCATAAAGTTTCTCCAGGTGGCAACATTGACAAATACTTTGTAACGGTCTTCCTGAAGCAGTGGATGAGATACGGATAAGGGCAGCCAGGAATCCTGTGCTACTTTTTTCGTTACATAATCCAGTCCCAGGTATAACATTCTTAACTCCGCTTCATTCTGTTCTACACAGTAATGCTCCGGAAAACGTTCAATCTGTGAGAATAAGAACTTCATCACGTCTTCGGATGTAATGGAAGACATATTGAACGAAATCTTAGTATCTTTCGCCAGCATTCCATTTTCATCCAGCTTCACTTCCCGGTAGGGCAGTTCCGCACCGCAGGTATACATGGAAGGACAGCCGATTACCATAAAATCTTTATCTTCCTGGAAGCCCAGGCGTGTTAAATACTTCGCAGTTGTAGCACCGCGAAGACCGATCATACCAGACTTTTTCAAAACTGCTTTTACAAAAGCTTTTGCGGCTTCATCAAATACATAGCTATCGGGTAATTGTCCGTCATAAGGAGAACGGAGTCCCATGCCGATTACATAACAGGGAATCGTCAGTTTATCAAAGAATTTTGCGTATTTCCATAATTTATCTGTAAATGCATCACGAAAAGCATCTGCCAGAGGACAAATATAAGCATCATACTTTTCATTAATTTCAGCGATATCTTTGTCAGTGTAGCTTCTTTCTACCCCATAATAATCCATGTCAATTACAACATCTTCGGTCATCAAAGTACGATATACGCCAAATGCATATAATAAGTTACCAGAATTGGCACCGATCAAATTTCGAAGAATGATATCTTCTACAGACATTACTTCTAACGGATTCACTCCACCACGCATTAAATATCTTTTCACATTAAACCTCGTCTTTTCTATTCTTTTATCCATTTGTAACTGTTCAGAACCAGGCAACCTTTCCTAAAATAGACGTAAAAACAGATGTAACATGCTTACTTTTTAAGACTATTAATTCAGAAAGTTTATTTTTAGATCCACCACACCGACAAAGGGCGAGACATTTGGAGGTTGGCTCTGAATAGTTCCATTCATTCAATAGTAGCAAACTTACACGATTTTTCAAAGCTTAAGGCTGCGCCAGAAAAGCGATTCTAAAAAATCGAAAGATTTTCTCTTTGTTTCTTCTCAAAATCTCTGACACACTGTAAATAAAAACAGTCGTGATCAAAGCTAACAGTAAATAAATCTTCAACGTTTCCACATACGTTCTTCCCGGAAAACAAATCGTCACAACCCGGCCCCAGTAAATGTGTGACAAATACAATGGAAGGCTGATTTTTCCCAGGAAAGCGCACAATTGGTTGTTAAAGCAACCAGAAAACAGTCCCTGCTGACTCCACGCCAGACAAGTGCCTACAAAAATTAACAGTAAACAAGCAAAATCGCTGGATGCATCTTTAGCAGCTGCCATGTAAAAGAAGATCATTCCGTAGATACTTCCTTCTGCAAGCGAGATTAAAAATTTCGCTGTTTTAGTCAATCTTAATCCCTGCAAATACTGAATCAGCGGATAACAGGAAGCCCCCAAAGCAATTTCAGCAAAAACACGCAGGGTTCCCTTGTAATTTAAGCCGACACGCGCATACACCGAAACCGTTGTCTTATACTCCAGATAAAAATATCCTAGAATCAAAAATGCAAGGATTGGGCCGATAACACGTGTAAACATCGAAAAATACTTCCGACACAGCGGATATAAGACCAGCATCGACAAGATCATCGCTGATAAATACCAGTCTACCCCATTCGTACGGACATCCCCAAAACCTGCCATTGTTAGGAACAACGGCTCCCAGATGCATCGGGCGAATCGTTTTAAAAGTTCAAAAATTCCGCTGTCGTGCCATCTGATCTGCATGACACAAAAACCAATCACATAGGCGATTAAAAAGTCCGGCATCAACGCGCCGATCTTCCGTTTCAGAAAATTCTGTGTCTCTTTTCCCAGATCAGCAGAAGGTCCAGCACTATTTTTCTTGCTGATAGAAACCGCCATTAAATAGCCGGAAACCAGACAGAAAAAATCCACTCCTAAAGAAGCGCGTGGAAAAAATGATCCACTTTCCTTAAAAGTATTACTGTGCAGAATCACGATCGCTGCTCCAAACAGGAAGCGCAGCAATTCTATTTTACCATTTCGTTTCATCTTTTTTTCTTCATATCTTCCTGCATCAATTCCAGGATCTTATCTACCACTCTTTCACTGGCATGTCCATCTTCGATACAGCCTTTTTCCTCTAAAAATGCTTCCAGACGTTCCAAATACTGTTTCTCATTAAAATTGCGAATATTTTCATTTAATTCATCTTTCTCGACTGCGATCGGGAAAGGTGTTGTCTCTAAGGGGAAACAGAAACCACGCTCATTATTGTACAGATCAATATCCTTTGCAAAAATAAAGCCCGGTCTTCTCTGCAGCATAAAGTCATAAATCCAGCTGGAATAATCTGTAATCGCAATATCCGCAATTGTGATCAATTCCTGCATATCATCGTAGTCGGTTACGTCAATGATATCTTCATTTAACTCAAATAAGTTCTTCTTCGCATAAACACCACGCAAAGCACTATGATATCTTAAAAGCAGCTTCCATTCGCCGCCAAAGCGTTCCCGTGCAGCCTGCAGAATTCCTTCGATATCAATGTCATAACATTCAAAATTCTTATTATCACGGAAGGTCGGTCCATACATGATAAACTTAGTATCTTCTGCGAGTTCATGCTCTGCTAAGAAAGCATCTTTGATTTCTTTACGCTTTTCTGCATAAGAATCAAACATGATGTCATTTCTGGGATGACCATATTCCAGCATAGGAGTCTTCGGCCAATACGTATTTCTTAGAGAATTGGATACAAACGTACTGTTTGTAACACAATAATCGGTCATCTTACCGGTTGCGATCGCACCACGAACCCAATGCCATCCACCTTTATAATCATCTTTTCCAAAACGTTTGATTCCGAGGGAACCATGCCAGGTCTGGAATACAACCTGTTCTTTCTTTAAGCGGAAACCACGCTTTACATAAAGCACGGAGTTTGATAATACGTATTTGGAAGAAAATAATTCCTTGAAAAACTGGTAGCTGCCGCCGCTGACGATCCGGCAGTCTTCCGGTATAGAACCACGTTTTCCTTTTTTCACTCTCCATACCATATCAACGTCTATATCACGTTTTCTAAACTCTTCGCAAATATATTTGATATTGCAGCAGTAACGATCTTCCTGTGTGTGAAAAAAGATTTTATTCGGTACAACTTTGGTTCTTCTTGCCAGGAAAAATCTACCGATTCTTCCCAATCCTTCATCAATTTCTTCGCGGAAACTGCGAAGAAAATGTGCTTCTACCATATCCTTTTCCATTACCTGCAGTATTCTTTTTATTGATCCCATTGATCTATCTTATCCTTTATCTATCTTTTTTATACACTTTGTTACCAGTAAGCAGACAGAAACTGTCTTTGCAAACAGATACAAACTTTCATTAAAACGTTTTTATGCTGTCTGTACCCCCATCCTGCCAATCGGCAGAACAGGGATGTACATGCAGCATAAAATCGTTACGCACGCTCCAGGAAACTTTCTAATGTCCAACGGAATGCATGCTCTGTGTCAACTTGTACTTTCCAACCTAAATCCATCATCTTGGAAGAATCTAAAATTCCCAATTTGAATGGAAGATATAATAATGTCTGTCCCTGAGGAGCAGAGTAGCGAACTTTTACCTTATGATTCGGATCCATAGAAGCGATCAGATTTGCCAGATCTTTAATACTGATCTGATTCTCAGTTGCCGCTACGTTATAATATTCTTCTTCGCCATTTAACAGAGCAAGGAACATCGCTCCTACTGCATCGGCAACATACGTATAGGTACGTACCGCACTGCCATCTGACTGTAATACGATATCGTTGCCTTCTACTACATTGCGGATAAACTCTGCAAATGCTCGTCCATCATCTAAGCTGATGCCAGGACCAAAGGTATGTGACATATTCACCGCTGTATAGGGAATCCCAAATTCAGCCTTATAGCTTGCAAGCATAGTTTCACATAAACGCTTTGCTTCCGGATAACATGCTCTGGAATTGCGGTGATCCATCGGTCCCATATCGGTTTCCTTAATATAATCTTCCGTTTTCCAGGTTCCATACACTTCAACCGTCGATACATATAAGATCTTTTTGGTATTCTTTTCTTTTGCAAGTTCCAGAATATTATGTGTTCCCTGCACATGTCCCCACAGTGTATTGGTCGGACGATGTGTGAAATCAGAAGGACTTGCAAGACCTGCTGTATGGAAAATATAATCAACCGGACCATCGTAATGGATTTCTTCAATAATATCCTGTTCCAGAATTGTCATCTCGGCAATCTGCTCCGGATAACATGCTGCGATCTTCTGTTTATTGCGGGCAAGTGCTAAAATATGGATATTCAGATCCCATCTTTTATTCGCCCCGATCAGCGCATTTACAATATAAATTCCCAGGCGGCCTGTTGCGCCTGTTACTAAAACGGTTGTATCTTTTAACTTTTCCCAATTTGCCGGGTTATTTAAAATAATGTCAATATCTCTTTGTTTCATACAATCTCCTAGATACCTAAAATCTGCTTGTTTTCATGCAATTCCAAATAGGAACGAAGGTAATAAAAATCTTCGGGAGTCGTAATCTTTAAGTTTAAGCCAGTTTCTTTTACCAGATAGACTCTCTTTCCTAATTTTGCATATAATAAGGAAGCATCGGGCAATTTGGATAATTCTTCATCGCCTTCAACGGATTTATAAGTTTCCATCAGTTCTTTTACTTTAAAAGTCTGAGGAGAAGTTAATGTGAAGGTATAATCACGGTTTCTAAAATCATCGAATCCTGCATCTTCTGTTTCCGTTACAACAACGGTTTCGATGTTCTGTTTAACAGTCATCGCATTGCCATGTTCTCTTGTAGTTGCAATGTTCTTTAATACTGTTTCTTCTTTTAAAAGAGGGCGTACACCATCGTGGATCAGCACGATATCATCTTCACCAGGATTTTCAATCGCGTCTAAGCCTTTTCGAAGACTGGACTGACGATCCGCACCGCCGTCAATAATCTTTACGACTTTTTTGAAGTTATACTCTTTTACTAATTTTTCCATATGCTTTACCCACTCAGCATTGCAGGGAATGATGATCTGATCCACTTCTTCACATTCCTCAAAGATACTCAGTGTGTAACAGATGATCGGCTTTCCATACAGAGACAGAAACTGCTTGGGTAAACCTTTTAATCCCATTCTGACACCAGTTCCGCCTGCTAAAATGATTGCACTTACCATAATTCTGTCCTCCTTATAATTCAAGTTCAAATACTATATGTCTCTCTCTTTTCTCAGGTGACGGCAATTTCTTCCAATCGCCATAACAATGTTCCAGATATCCTTCGACATCCTGGGAAACATTCAGCATCCTTCCCTCGAACATTTCTTTTCGTACCTCACAAAAGCCTTCTCTTTTATACAACTCTCCAAAAAAATGCAGACGTCCAGCACAGCCGCATACCCATTGCGAATGATCATCTTTGCAAATGCGATGCCAATTATCCGTTGTTTTGCACCACCATGTAACTGGAATCCATGCGATTAAAAAACCAACGGCAATTTTTAAATAAATCGTGCTTTTTCGCTCCTGCGTCTTTTTCAAAAAACTTAGGATTTCTTTTCGATCTCGATAAAACTTGCGACAAGATAACAGATATCCTAACATCAAACTTACAATACCCTGGAAGTTTCTCAAGACCTTATTATCGAACACATTCTCGATCACAAAAATGTCTATCCCCACTCCACATTCTGATGTAGCAAAGTCATCGCGCCCTTTCATAACCGTTCCCTTCTTACGGATCTGCGTCATGGATAACGCATAATTCTCCGTATCCTGCGGCGTGTGTATCCAGTACTTTTCCTGAAACCGCTCCCGAAACAACGGAATGAACCGATCGTAATCCTTGCGAGACATATTGATATCCATGTCATCATCCCAGGGAATGAATCCCTTGTGGCGCATCGCTCCTAAAGCACTGCCCCCACCTAAAAAATAACCGATATCATATTCTTCGCAAACCTCTACTATATCATCCAGTATCTCCAGCAATATCTGGTGAATTTTCAAAATATGACTTTCTTCCAGATAAACGATGCCCTCACACTCGACTGGAATTTGTTTAAAAAAATCAAACGTAGAAAATCCCATACTATAGCCTCACATATTTATACTCCAACTTGACTATTATTGTCAAGCTGTTTTTCCTGCACGCATCTGCATCGAAACAGTCCCCATACAAGTGCCGATTTTCCTCTGTCTGTGGTTTCTCAGCAGATTTTCCTGCGCCGGAACTGTTACTGCATTTTAGCACAGAAACTTCTTTCCGTCAAATTCTACGGTTTTTTCCAAAAAAAGGGATAAAAAAACTCCGTCTGCTGTACAATCCCCAGCAAACGGAGTCTCCATTATTAATTGATTTTTTGACTTTTTATCAACTATTTTCGATTTATTTCAGCTGTTTTTGATTGCTTATGCAGTCGTTCCATCGATTGCTTTTTCTTTCCATTTTCCTCTGCGATAGAAGATTGTAGTTAAAATTGCACCGATCAACCAGGAACCTAATAAAGAAATAAAGATACATTCCTGACGTCCATAGGGCAGCTGCGGTGTTCTGGTCAGATAAGAGATACCATATGCCAGTGGAACACGAACTACGATTGTTGTGATCAGAGAAATCCACATCGGAGTCATCGTATCTCCTGCACCACGCATAACGCCGGATAAACTCTGGGTTACTGCCATTGCAATATAACCAACTGCCAGAATCTGCATCATATGCATACTCAGATCGACTAATTCTGCTGTTTCTGTGAAAATTCCCATCAGATATTTACCAAAGAATAAAATAATCAAGGTAATGATCGTAGAAATTCCCATCGCCATTGCTGTCCCCTGTTTTGCACCCTTTGTTACGCGATCATATTTGCCGGCACCTACATTCTGTCCTGCATAAGTTGTCATCGCCGTACCAAATGAGAAGTTCGGCATCATCGCAAAGCCATCCACACGCATGATAATAACGTTTGCAGCGATCAGCATTTCCCCAAAGCTATTCGTCAAAGACTGTACCACGATCATAGCAGAAGACAAAATCGCCTGTGTCAGACCGGAAGGAAGACCTAAACGAATGATTGTAAAGGCATATTTTTTCTTTAATTTCAAATATTCCCATCCAAAATCAAATGTTTCATTCATGCGCATCAGCTTCAAAAGACATAAAATAGCCGATACTGTCTGTGCGATTACAGTTGCCAGAGCTACACCAGATACACCCATGTCAAACACTGCTACAAACAACAGATCCAAAACAATATTCAAAACGGTTGCGATCAAAAGATAAATCAGCGCAGAAGCGGAATCCCCCATTCCTCGTAAAATACCGCTGAGAATGTTGTAATATGCCATTCCGGCAATTCCAATCATCATGATTACCAAATACGAAGTACACCAATCTAAAATACTATCCGGTGTATTGAGAATTTTTAAGATTGGCCGAACCAACGGCGGTGTACAGACCATGATCAATACTGATGCAACGGCTGTTAAAGTAATACAGCAGCCAATCGTTCTCGACAATTCATCGCGCAATTTTGCTCCAAAATACTGAGAAACCATAATGCCGGCTCCGACTGAAATTCCAATGAATAAAACCAAAAGCAAATTCAAAATCGGACCTGCACTTCCAACTGCTGCCAGTGCATTGTCTCCTACATAGCGGCCTACTACAATACTGTCTACCGTATTATACAGCTGCTGGGCAATATTCCCGATCAGCATCGGAATGGAAAAGGCTGCGATGCTTTTCCAAGGCGTGCCTACTGTCATATCCGCAGGCGCAAATAACTTTTTAAACATAAAATCTCCTTACCTTCTCTTT
Source organism: uncultured Lachnospiraceae bacterium (assembly GCA_964613155.1). Lineage (GTDB taxonomy): Bacteria > Bacillota > Clostridia > Lachnospirales > Lachnospiraceae > TWA4. The sequence continues at coordinate 35,031 of CAZTHP010000012.1, forward strand.
CCGTATCATCCGATTCTGCCGTTTTTCTCCCCAATGTTCGTTCTTTCTTCCCGATCAGCGGCTTATCGGATTATTTTCCCATTTGTGTAAACGCAACTTAACTATTATAACGCAACTTTACTCTTTCGTATAGATATTTTTTACCAAATCTTAATTTTCTGTTTTTAAGTTTTTTATTTGTATGTTTTCTGAAATCTTATTCTTTTATTTTTTAACTCGCCTATTTATTTTTTTGAAGTCTTATTTTCTATTTTTAAGCTTTTTATTTATGTTTTTTCTAAAATCTTATTTTCTGTTTTTAAACTGCTCAGCTGTGTTTTTTCTGAAATTTTATTTTCTATTTTAATCCGCTTATCCGCTTTTTCTTTCAACTATAATTGAAAAAAAACAACGAATCTTGTTTAATGTAGAGGTTTTTTAATCCTTTTTCATTTCCCGAATCGTCTTATCGTCTTACACGGATTCTGTTTCTATCCGGTCCTGCTGCGGCAGTTTCCGGAAAAACCAGACCATAAAAAATAGCGATGTAATCGCTGAAATGAAAAATGCAAGAGGCTGAGCTTCCTGAATTCCTGCCAATCCTCTGTATTTTGCCAGTAATACAATTGCCGGAATAAAATACACACCGCTTCGCAAAGAAGAGAGAAGTGAAGCGCTAAATTTCTGTCCCGTACTCTGCAGCTGCATTTCCGTAACAGCACTGATCGGCAAAAATAAAAGTGCAAAACACTGTAAACGCAGAGCTCTCGTTCCGATTTCAATTACTTGCGCATCATTTCGAAATACCTGAATTAAATTCTCAGAACATAACAACACACCAGCTGCCATTATGATCAGTAAACACTCGGAAAAGACGAAGGTAAAGCGAAATGCTTTTCGCACACGGCTGTATTTTCCAGCCCCGTAGTTAAATCCGCTGACTGGCTGAAATCCCTGACCAACTCCGACCGCAATCGAAAATACGAACATGATGATTCGGGACACAATGCTCATAGCAGCTACTGCTACGTCGCCATAAAGCTTTGCCCGACCGTTCAGCAACACCGTGGAAAAGCTGCTCAATCCCTGTCGCAGCATACTTGGAAGTCCGGTTTCGGTTATTTCTAAAATCTGCCGCCAATCCAGTGAGACCCGTCGAATGGAAAGTCTGCACTGCGTTTTCCCCGATAAAAACATATACAGAAGAATTGCAAAACTAACGAGCTGCGATATCGCTGTCGAGATTCCAGCACCCCAGATTCCCATTTGAAATCCCAAAATCAACACTGCATCCCCGCAGATATTTAAAATACCGCCCGTCATCAAACCGATCATCCCTAAGATTGCTTTCCCTTCATAACGAAGGATATTGTTCATCACAAAGCTTGTGACCATAAACGGTGCTGCCACTAAAATGCAGACAATATAACTTTTCGCATACGGTGCGATCGTTGGGGTACTTCCTAACAGCATAACTAGCGGATCCAGACACAAAAATCCAACAATTTCAATTAAGATACTGCAAAAAAGTGCCCAGAAAAAACCGGTAGAAGCCAGTATCGTTGCCGCATCTTCTTCCTTTCCTCCCAATTTTCTGGAAATCATACTGCCGCAGCCCTGGCCAAACATAAAGCCGACCGCCTGTAGGATCGACATAAAACCAAATACGATTCCGACTGCCCCGCTTGCACTGTTTCCTAATGTACCAACAAAAGCAGTATCCGCCATATTATAAAGATTCGTAACCAGCATACTGATGATCGTTGGAATACTCAGCTGCACGATCAAAGGTGCAACTGGTGTCTGCGTCATTTTCTCATACTGGGAAATAGATTTCTTCTGCTTTTGCATTCGTTCTCTTTTCACCATTACACTTCGCCTTCTTTTTGATTCTTTCCATTCCTTGCAGGCAGCATCCAATCATTTTTCTGTAAATAGAATAAAATCCGATTGGATGCCGCAATACCGTTACAAGGTTAACTGTCCACGTTCTTTTACAAACACGGTTTGTCTGCATACAAGACTTTTGCTAATTCTGTTCTTCTGTAAATATATTTTTTAATACAATATTTCTACATTACAGTTATTCTGCAAATACAATTTTCTGTACACTCTTTTGTTCCAGATTGTTTTTTTGTAAATATAGAACTTTTAACAATTTTCCTGAATGCGCATTAACAGCCCTTTCTTATAGGCTTCGACCAAACGTGAAAGGGTTTCTTCCTTAGAAGTTACCACCGGTTTTTCCGCTGCCAATTCCGCCGGCTCCCCCAGTTTAGCCAAATGCAGCATCTGCTGACCTGCTTCCCATACTTCCTGCGGTTTCAGCATCCCCCATTCCAGCTGATCGAATAAATGCGCCAACAAAGATGTATACGTAACCAATGCATCATCTCCCTTGATTGCTTCTAAACAGCTTTCAAAGCGAAAACGCGGCATTTTTTCTGCATCTATCCGAGAATACGCATTCCAAAGGGTATCCTGCGTAACACCGAAACGATCCATACGGCGAATCACATCATGCTGAGACTCCGGTCCCAGTTTTGTTTGCAGATATAACGCTTCTTTTACCGCTTTCTTTACGGTTTTTGCGATCAATTCTCCCAACTGGCTGTGATGTCCCGCATCGGTCAAACGGGTCGAAGAAGTCGGATTGCAGACAGCGATCACACCGTCGGTTCCTGAACCGGTTGCTAACCCATTGGAATAGCGGCTGGACGGCATCAATTCCTGAATGGCTGTTACTTTTGCTTCCACACAAGAAGCCAGTGCTTTTACCAGTGTTCCGTCTGGAAGATCGGCATCAATATGAAGCATGATGTTGATCGTTCCAAGCGGCTCCTGCGCCGCATTTTCCTGATAAAAGGACGGATCACCGCTGCGTGCGCCATTCGTTTCAATGCCGCCGGTCACAATTGCAGTCACCGTAAAAGCATTTCCTTCCATTGATTGAATGGAAACATTATCCATACTCGCTGCTGTACACATTCCACTGCATTTTCTCGGATTCAAGCCCAAATCTTCTATTGCAACGACATCCATATGTTCCTCATACGTATCGGCCCGCAGTAAAAATTCAATGCCCGGTCCCGGATTTCCATCGTTGTTAAAAACAGCCTCCAGATCTGTATGGCAGCCGCCTTGATTCAAACCAGTGCTTAAAACTTTCCGTTTTCCCTGAAACCAGAGCAGCAGTGACTTTTTAAAAAGATGCAGCTCATCCCCGCATGCAAATTCATAAATTTTCATTGATCGTTCCCCCATAAAATCAATCACATTTTTTAACAATGTCTTACCTTTTTATTTCTTTCTGTTCTTCTTCCTTTTTCAGAAGTTTCAGAAATTCATCGTGATCCCCTACATACGTTACTTCTTTTGTTTTTCCAAGTTTTTCCAAAATCGGTACCAGCGCACCGTCTGTATAATCATTGCTCAAAGCATTTCGATGGAAATAAATCTTACCGGGCATATCTTCCAGTCCCTGCAGATTCATCAGGTTGCTTTTGCCAAATGGAACATCGGCTACCAAGATTACATCCGCATCTTTCATCAATTCCAGATTTTCTCTCTGCTTTTCTTCTGTAACTGGATTAAAGGGTGCAATTCCGACACAGTTCAGATTCATTGCCTGACAAACAGCCCAGTCTTCGCTGCTTTGATCCAATACACCAGCCGTCACCTGATAACCCTTTGCATCCAATTCCTCTAACATTCGAACAGCTCCATTTGCACCGCAGATCACATGCACATGAAATGGCACTTTCGTTTGTTTTTCTGCCATGACACGAATCGGAACCATCTCCGGCTTATGGAACAGAGCATTCTCTCGAATCATTAATTTCATCTGGTAAAGCGATTCCATATTTTCCTGGCTGATTACCTCACCAGGTGTACCATCTGCGGTTACCAGTCCATCCTGCAGCATGATCATCCGCTTACAGAAACGAGATGCCATATTAATATCATGTAAAACCGCCAAAACGGTTATCTTTTCTTCTTCATTTAACCGGGCGATCAGCTCCATCACTTCAATCTGATGATGCACATCCAGCGCAGAAGTCGGTTCATCCAGTAAAATAATCTTCGGTTTCTGCGCAATCGCACGTGCCAAAATAACACGCTGACGTTCTCCGCCGCTCAATTCATTATAATAACGACCGCGGAAAATTTCGGTATTGGTTACGCGCATCGCTTCCCGCACGATTTCCTGGTCTTCTTCTCCTTCATTTTTCCGAAATCCAAAGTACGGATTCCGCCCCATCATCACAATATCTTCTACTGTGAAATCATAATCCACATGGTACGACTGCGGTACAACCGCTACCATCTGCGCACGTTCCTTATTTTTCAACTTCGTATTTTCACGCCCGCAAATTCGAATCTCGCCCCGTTTTAAAGGAATCAAACCGGAAACACATTTAATCAATGTCGATTTACCCGTTCCATTCGAACCGATCAAACCAGCAAACTCTCCTTCCCGAATTGTCAGAGTAATATCCTTTAAAACTTCACGCTCTCCATAAGCAGCTGCCACATGCTCAAATCTTAAAATTTCTTTATCATGATTGGATTTTAACATATCGTTTTCCATTTAGAACCCTCCCTTCTTTGTCTTGCGAAGCAGATAAATAAAGAAAGGTCCGCCGCACAGTGAGGTGATTACACCTACTGGAATTTCCCAAGCCGCAATACTTCTTGCCAATGTATCACAAATAATTAAAAAAGTTCCCCCAAATAACAACGACAACGGCATTAAGGTTCGATGCTTCGGACCTGCGATCATACGTACTACATGCGGTACGACCAGTCCCACAAATCCAATGATTCCGGTTACGGAAATTACCGCAGCCGTGATCAAACTAGATGCAAATAACACTTTCTTCTTTAAAAACTCTACATGAACCCCCAACTGGATCGCCGTATCTTCCCCAGTCAGCATAATATCCAGCTCACGACAGGAAGTCATCAACAATAAAATTCCCAAAATCACATAAGGCAGGATCATCACAATCTGATTCCAGCCTTTTCCGTTCAAGCTGCCCATTGTCCAAAACATGATCTGATCCATGCTTTGCTGATTCATAATCATCAAAATCGACATCCCAGCCGATAAGGTCTGACTCACTGCAATACCGGACAGCAAAAGAGTTGATACCGGTACTTTCTTTCCAACTCTTGAAATACTATAAACTAATGCAATCGTCAAAAATGCACCAATAAATGCCAGAACAGTAGTTCCGCTCATTCCCAGAATACCACTGTTAAAGTGAAGAATAATGCCTATTGACGCTCCTAAGGCTGCACCAGAAGAAACACCCAAAACAAAAGGATCTGCCATCGGGTTCTTAAAAATCCCCTGAAATCCGCAGCCACAGACTGCTAACGACGCTCCCGCGATAAATCCCAATACTACACGAGGAAGACGTACATTTTTAATAATCGTAATACTGCCATTGGAAATTCCTTCCATATCTACATCCAGATGCAGGACTTCATGGAGCAAAATTCGATTTGCATCCTGAAAAGAAATCGATGCGATGCCTGTAATGGAACAAATATACATAATTACCAGACACAGCATAACCGATCCTGCAACGATCCACTTTCTACTTATTTTTTTCATCTAATATGTAACCTCTATCTACTTTATTTTACACAATCAAAGTCGTGAGCCAAATCAAAATCTTAAATCAAAGCAAAGCTATCGATCGAATCCACGCCATGAATCAAATCCTAGCTATGAATCAAATCTTAGCTATGAATCAAATCCTAGCCATGAATCAAATCTTAGCTATGAATCAAATCCCAGCCATGAATCAAATCTTAGCTAGGAGCAAAATCCCGTTAAACGTTCAAAATAACTCAAGACAGCAGCTCGTTTTCACCAAAACGAACTGCTGTCCTTTATTTTTGTTTTTACTTCATGCTCACGTTATTCGTTATTCTTCTCTTTAAAACATCTACTTAGAATAATTCCGGATAAATGCTTTCTGCCAGAATACGCACGCCTTCTACGATACGAGGACCTGCACGCTGGATCATATCTGCTTCCGGAGAATAACCGTCAAAATACACGATCTGGTCATTTTTAATGCAGTCCAGCTCATTAATACCAGCAGTTGCTTTTAATTCATCCGGTTTTGTATAAGTTGAAATATAAACATCAGGATTCTTTTCGATAATTGTCTCTACTGACAGCTGAGGCCATGTTTCACCAGATTCTGCTGCAATATTGGTAACACCGATCTTATTCAGTACATCATCATATAAGGAACCAGGACCTGCACTGTAGAAAGAACCGATATCTACAAATACCGATTTATCTTCTGTCTTCGCAGCTAATTTATCCTGAATTTCTTCCAGATCTGTCTGCATACCGGTTACGATTTCTTCTGCTTCATCATTCAGATTTAAAATCTGTCCCGCCAGTTCAATATCTTTTTCAACTGCTTCTACTGTAGTTGCGGAAAATACAATAACTTTTGCACCAGCGTCCTCTACAGAAGCACGAATGCTATCATCAATATAATCTGCTACAAAAACCACATCCGGTTCCATTGAAATAATTAATTCTGTATTCGGAGAAGAATAGGTTCCGATAGATTCAACCTTTGCTGCTTCTTCCGGATAAGAACAGTAATCGGTTCTGCCTTTTACACGATCCCCAGCACCTACTGCAAACAAAATTTCTGTGCAGGAGGGAGCCAGTGATACGATGGATTCCGGTTCGGATTCAATCGTCACTTCCATTCCCAGATCATCTGTAATCGTCAGCGGATACGTAGTATCTGCTGCTGCAACAGTATTCTCTGTATTCGTTTTCGTTTCTTTTGCAGTTTCCTGTCCTGCATCTCCTCCACAGGCAGAGAAACAAAATGCGGATGCTAAAAGCATACCTGACATCAGCAATGACATCATTCTTTTCTTCATGTTTTCGTCCTTTCTGCAATAATGCATCGTATTTTGTGAAGCCATTTCTCATCATGTAAAATGCGGATTGACTTACTAACGCTCATTATAACATGAACTTTTGAAAAAAAAAACTAAATTCCTGTCGATTCGATTCCAAATTTCTCCATTTGTCTATT
>CAZTHP010000013.1:0-40285 GCA_964613155.1 uncultured Lachnospiraceae bacterium
TGTGCTTGCACAAGCATTTGAGGAGCGCCGCGATAACTTGAGAAACTCGCAGCGCATGTTTCTCATAGTTGTTTCGAGAAAATGAATTAGGAAGCTGATCGCGCAGTCGAAAGATATTAGCCATGAAAAAGATGGAAAAAAGTGAAACATCCAAAATTTCAACACGAAAAACGGAAAAAAAGGTTGATTTTTCGGGAAATCTATGGTATAAAAATAAACAGAGCATAGAATTGTAACTGTTAAATCAGGCAAGACCTATATCTGATGTTGTTGGATGAGAGGGGATTGTCTTTTTTTGTTTATCCAGATAAGGGAGCTGTACCCCATGATCATTTATAAGATTTTGAATAATAATGCAGTTTTAACGAAATCTGAGGATCATCAAGAAGCAATTGTAACGGGAAAAGGCATTGCATTTCAGAAAAAGACAGGCGATGAGATTGTACTGAATGATACCTGTAAAGTATTTGTTCCGGAATCACGGGAGATTTCTCAGCGTTATCAACAGTTGATTCAGGAAATTCCAGTCGAATACATCAACATCAGCGAACAGATTGCAGAGGATGCAAAGCAAACCTGCAACAAAAAGATTTTTGATACGATTTATCTGACGCTTACGGATCATATTTATAGTGTATGTGAGCGGTATAAAGAAGGGATTCGTATTCAGAATGATCTGTTTTTGGAAATCAAAAGGCTCTACAAACCAGAGTTTGCAGTAGGAGAGCGTGCCGTTGCACGGATCAATCAGACATTTCAGATGGATCTGCTGCCGGATGAAGCGGCTTTTATCGCCTTTCATATTGTGAATTCTGAATTGAATGAAGAAGATGGTCTGATCGATATGGTGGAAGTAACCTGTATCGTTCAGGAGTTATTAGATACCGTAACGGAAGAACTGCCCTGTCGGATGAAGGAAGAAAGCTATATTTATGAGCGTTTTCTGACGCATCTAAAGCATCTGGCACTTCGGGTAAGCCGTCAGGAGAATTATTACAGTGATGATGATGAGCTGTTTTTCACGATGTGCATGAAGAATCCAGAGGCGTATCAATGTGTAAAAAAAGTTCGGAAGTTGATGGCAGAAAAGTATCAATATGATTTAACCAATGAGGAACAGCTGTATTTGTTGATTCATATTTCCCGTTTGATCCGGGAAGCAGAAGTTCCTTCCCGATTATAAAAGGGAATTTTAATCGATAAATTAATCAAACAGGATTGTAACAGTAATGGCAAAACCTGAGGACAAGAAGTATGATTCGTGTCTTCAGGTTTTTCTTTTAATATAGAATTCTGATAGAGTAATAAGAAAGCAAATCCTATTGCAAAAGCAGCGTGGATGGAAGAATCTGAAAAGATTTGATTTTGTTCTCAAAAGTTTGCAATTGAGAATTTGTGAGTGAAATGCAAAGGAGGTTCTTTATGGCAGATTGTCATCTGGAAGCAGAACAGATCTTAAAGGGAATCGGTGGAAAAGAAAATATTCAAGATTTCACCTGTTGTTTTACTAGGCTTCGTTTTGTTTTGAAAAATCTGGAACTGGTTCAGACAGAAGAACTTCAGAAGCTGGAGAGTGTGAAAGGGATTTTAACGCGGTCGGATTCGTATCAAATCGTGATCGGTACGGCTGCATCCCGTTATTATAAAGAACTCAAACAGCTTTGTATGATGTAATCAGACAGGAGTTTTACAGGGACTGCCTGTTTGGAGTAGAAGATTGGAGAGGCAGTGTCCGATCAGGGATGACCAGGCCGCAACCATCATCCTACCGCTTTGGTCGGAAGTGCTGCTTCTCCGTTTCTGCAAATACGGAATCTACGATTCACAAAATCAGCCCCCATAGTCACAGCAGAAGCTGTGTTTCAATACCTTCTGAAAGTATGGTAAAACTTTCAGAAGGTTTTTTTATTCTTTCACTTGCAATATTTTGTATTCGGATATAAGATAGAGACATAAAAAAGAGGTGCGGCGATGGGATATTTTGAAGATGCATTGCATCATTTTGTGCAGGATTTTCACTATGGCGGTGCGATTCGTCATATGATAGACCGTGGGTATACAGTTGACCAGATTCTTCGTTCTGGAGAAGTACCGCTTTCCAGAGAAAAGGTCGAACAGATTGCCGAGCAGTATCTGCGGGAAAAAGCGAAAACGAAATAAAAACAAATAAAAACAAGCCGGGAGAACAGACGGTGATAAGGGAGGAAATTTGCGTATGATACGGTTTGCAGCGGATGCAGAATCTGTACTGGCCGATGGATTCAGTGAAGCGGCAAAGGAAGCAGAAAAAGTCAAAAATCAGCTGATCGATTTTGAAATTTCGGATTGGATTCCTGGGCTGATTGAATTTGGCATTAAGCTTGTAATTGTCATTTTAATCTGGCTGATTGGGAAAAAAGTAATGAAGCTGGTGCTTCGATTATTTGAAAAAACAGCGGAGTATCATCATTTTGATCTGAGTGTGACCAAATTTTTGGCGATTTTGATCCGTTGGGGGATGTATCTGGTGATCGTCTGTACCATCTTGAATTATTTGGATATTGGTACAGCTTCTCTGGTCGCAGTCTTAGGTTCGGCAGGGCTGGCAATTGGGATGTCTTTGCAGGGAAGTCTTTCGAACTTCGCAGGAAGTGTGATTTTGTTGGTGATGAAGCCGTTTCAGGTAGAGGATTATATTATCACTTCTGTAGGAGAAGGCACTGTAAAGATTATTGGCCTGATCTATACGACTTTGGTCACAATTGATGGAAAAGAAGTGCATATTCCAAATGGAACGCTGGCTAACAGCAATATTACCAATGTTTCAGCCAGTCCGACGCGGACCGTCAGTCTTAAAGTTGGAATTTCCTATCAATCGGATCTGAAGAAGGCAAAGACCTTAATGGAGACGATGATGCGTGAGTGTAAGGAAGTTCTTCCAGATTCCAATTTAAATGTGTTTGTAGCCAGTTTGGGAGACAGCAGTGTAAATCTGGAAGGGCGATGCTGTGTGGCAGCCGAGAATTACTGGACGGTTACCTGGTATTTCAATGAGAGGATAAAAGAAATCTTTGATGAAGAAGGGATTGAGATTCCCTATTCACAACTGGATGTACATCTGAGACAGTAACTGTATGGCAGACGAAAGGGGAAGCGCTTATGAGGAGTTACCGCTTATATGAAAATGTAGATCCGGAACAAAATATATCCGGAGAAGATTTTGATCTGGTTTCACAGGTGAATGAAAGTATGATCCTGGATGAGATTTTCCAGGTTGTAAAAAAGGATATCATTCAAAAAGGCATAGGTGGCTGTAAAAGCATTGCGTTTATTTTTGAACATGAAGAAACGATGCGTCTGAAAAATTATTATGATCTGGTCATTATTTTGAAAAATCTGATGACGATCGCAATTCAGTGCGGCGCAGAGGAAATTGAAGTGCGGACAGATGTAACGGAGGAAAATCTGATAATTACGATTTCGGATAATGGACCGGGGATTCGACCGGAGAGTAAGCCGTATTTGTTTACCCCTCGTTTTTCGATGAAAGAGCAGAAGATGGATGCAGATTCTGGCTTGGGACTGTATAATGTTCGAAAAGCAGTTATCAATAGTCATGGGAAATTGGAGATGGATAGTCAATTGGAACAGGGAACCACTTTTAAGGTAATTTTTCCTTTGAAGGCAGTTCTGGATGAGATGGCATAATTTGCCATTGCTTTTTTCAAAAGAATATAGTATGATAATGCCATACATAAGAATACTGTATTAAGATACGGAAGATAACCGCCGGAAGCAGCTTTAGCTGTTTCCGGTTTTTGCGTTGTGCATTTGCATTCTGTTTTGTACTCTTCCGTTCTGTTTTTTGCGTTGTGCGTTTGCATTCTGTTTTGTACTCTGGATTTCCGTTCCGTTTTTTTCTGTTCTGCGTTTGCATTCTGTTTTCTATTCTGCATTTACATTTCTGTTGTTCCTTCTGCTTTTTGTTTTTTCTGTCGTTTCGGAGTGTTTCAGTGATGTTTCTGCCCGCCTTGCAGATGGAAAAAAAATATGATATAGTTTTACAAACGAGGTTGGATTCAAGCGATACGAGAGGGAAAAACTCTATCGGAAATGAGAAAAAGGACAGGAGGAATTTACAGATGTTAAAAGAAGTTGCAGCAAACTATTATTTGAAAGAAGGTTGTAATTGTGCAGAGTCGCTGTTATATGCAGCCAATCTCTATTATAAATTGGGCTTATCGGAAGAAAGCTTAAAATTGATTGGTGCATTTGGCGGCGGTATGGGCTGTAAGACAACCTGTGGTGCGTTAAGCGGAGCTATTGCAGCAATCAGTGCCAAGTACCAGACTGGGAAGGCACATGAAACCCCGCAGGTGAAAGAAATCAGCGGTGGTTTTGTAAAATGCTTTGAAGAAAAGCTGGGAAGTACACTTTGCAGCGTTTTAGAGCCGCAGAATAAGCAGCCCGAAGTGCGTTGTCTGCGTACTGTGGAACTTGCCGCAGAAGCGTTGGAAGACTATCTGAAAGAACTGGAAGCAAAGCAAAGTGCAGCTTTAGAGGAAGCACTGTCTCCAGAAGAAATCAAACGATTGAAAGGAATGGGTTTTTTACAGCATAAAGGAACGCGTCTTTTCAATGCGCGTGTGATTACCCGCAACGGAAAAGTAACGGCACAGGAGATGAAAAAGGTTGCAGAAGCTTCGGAGAAATTTGCCAGCGGAGAAGTGGTCATGACAACTCGTCTGAGTATGGAAGTTAAAGGAATTCCCTATGAGCAGATTGATGCTTTTCTGGCTTTTTTAGCAGAAGTTGGTTTGGAAACAGGCGGTACGGGAGCAAAAGTGCGTCCGGTTGTTTCCTGTAAAGGCACGACCTGTCAGTATGGTCTGTATGATACCTATGCCCTTTCCCAGACGATTCATGAGCGGTTTTACAAAGGCTATCGCGCAGTAGATCTGCCGCATAAATTTAAGATTGCAGTAGGCGGATGTCCCAACAATTGTGTGAAACCGAGTTTAAATGACATTGGTATTATGGGACAGCGTTTGATGAATTTTGATCCGGAAATCTGCAAAGGTTGTAAAAAATGTGCGATTGAGAAAACTTGCCCAGTTCAGGCGGCAAAGGTGATCGATGGAAAGCTTTCTGTAGGAACAGACTGTCTTCATTGCGGACGCTGTCTCGAAAAATGTCCTTTCCACGCAGTTACACCAGGCGAATCTGGCTATCGCATTTTTATTGGAGGACGCTGGGGCAAAAAGACAGCGGTCGGACAGCCGTTGGATCGGATTTTTACCTCGGAAGAAGAAGTGCTTCAAGTCATTGAAAAAGCAATCGTTTTATTCCGCGATGAAGGAATAAAAGGAGAACGTTTTGCAGATATGATCAACCGATTGGGATTTGAAGCTGTGCAAGAAAAGCTTTTGTCATCCGTCACTTTCTGATTGAATGGTACAGTAGGTTGAATTGTTACATATTTTTTGTAAATTTGCTATTAAATATTTACAAAATTTTGATTTTGGTGTACAATATTAACAAAACCGGGTCGGGCATTCCCGGGATTGGCTGACTTTTGGATATCTGCTCGATACGGGGCAAATGAGAGCAGATGTCTGGAACCGGATGGATGAAAATCTTCTGTGGTGGTAGGTTTTGATCTGTCCGGCCAAAGGCAGCAAGAAAGGAGTTATACTATGAATTCACCTGCAGAAATTGCAAAAAATTATATTAATATCGGTAAGGGAAAGGTTAATACCCCTGTCTCCAAAATGTTCCTGCTTGCCATGATGGCAGGTATGTTTATCGCAATGGCTGGCGTTGGTGCTGGTACTGCATCCTGTACAATTGAAAATGCATCAATCGCCAAATTAGTTGGTGCAATGGTATTCCCCGGTGGTCTTGCGATGGTACTGATCGCAGGCAGCGAATTATTTACTGGTAATACCCTGCTTCTGATCCCGCTGATGGAAAAAGAAGTAAATATCGCTGGTGTACTGAGAAACTGGGTTGTTGTTTACATCGGTAACTTAGTGGGAAGTATGATCGTTGCTGCTATTTGCGTATGGGGCGGACAGATTGGTCTGTTTAACAATGCACTTTCAGTTTCTGTTATGAGTACAGCAGCTGCTAAGTGTTCCATGCCGTTTATGCAGGCATTGATTAAAGGTATCGGATGTAACTTCCTGGTATGTATCGCTGTATGGATGTCCTTTGGCGCAAAAGATATTGCCGGCAAGTTCTTTGCATTATATCTTCCGATTCTGATCTTCGTTGTATCAGGATTTGAGCATAGTGTTGCAAATATGTACTACATCTCTGTTGGTCTTTTTGCAAAGATGAACCCTACATATTTAGATGCTGCTGTAGCAGCAGGCAAAGACTTATCTGCACTGACATGGGGCAATATGTTTATTGCGAACCTGCTCCCTGTTACCATTGGTAATATTTTAGGCGGCGGTGTTTTAGTAGGCCTGGTTTACTGGTTTGTTTATTTACGGAAGTCTAAATAATAGAAGAATCGAGATAAGCAGACGATAGCAATCAATCGTTGATTCGTTCAGAAGGAACGGATACAATATTATTTTTATGAGAAAAAGCCTGTAATTGCCCAACAGGCTTTTTGTTGTGTAAAGACACGAGTAAGAAAGGAGTGCTTATGCCAAGACCTAAAAAATGCAGAAAAGTTTGTTCCATGCCGGACTGCGGAATTTTTGGCCCGGCAGATGGAGAAAAAAGTTCTCCTGATTCGGTGGAAATGAGTATAGATGAATATGAGGTAATCCGTTTGATCGATCTGAAAGGTTATACACAGGAAGAATGTGCCGTTCAAATGGATATTTCTCGTACAACGGTAACCGGAATTTACAACGATGCGCGCAGAAAATTAGCAGAAATGCTTGTGCATGGGAAGACTTTACACATCACAGGCGGGGACATTGCTTTATGCAGTCAGCATAGTGCGGAATGTGGAAAAGGACTCGGTTATACAAGTGGGTGCTGTAAACGAAGAAAGATGATGGAAGCCCTGCAAAAATCATAAAAGGATATTCCATTTTGTTATAAAACATATGTTTGGATTCTCTGAAAAAGTATTGAAGTTAGTCAAGGTTAATGCTAAGATAATGGCGTTTCCAAAAGAAAACAGAATAGGACTACAAAAATTAAAAAAATAGGAGAATTGCAATATGAGGACAAAAGTTTATCTTCTGGAAGGATTGGATTGTGCGAATTGTGCAGCAAAACTGGAGCAGAAGATTGATGCATTAGAAGGGGTAGAAGCAGCTAGTATTGTTTTTGCTACGAAACAGCTGCGTGTTACAGCAGAAAATCCGGATCAATTGTTAGAGCAGATTCTGGAAACGGCCCATAAGATGGAACCGGATCTTAAAATTTATCCCAAAGAGCGACAAAAATCGCAAACTGTCAAAAGCTGTGGCTGCGGTCATCATCACCACCATGGGCAGGAAGAACATGAGAAACATGGAGAAAGCTGCGGCTGCGGTCACCATCACCACCATGAGCAGGAAGAACATGAGGAGCATGGAGAAAGCTGCGGCTGTGGTCATCATCACCACCATGAGCAGGAAGAACATGAGAAACATGGAGAAAGCTGTGGCTGCGGTCATCATCATCACCATGAGCAGGAAGAACATGAGGAGCATGGAGAAAGCTGCGGAACGAAGGTTGTCTATCTTTTAGAGGGATTGGATTGTGCGAATTGTGCGGCCAAGATTGAATCAAAGGTTCGTTCTTTACCGGAGGTTGAAAAAGCATCTTTGATTTTTGCCAATAGACAGCTGTGGGTTTGGACGAAGCAAAAAGAGCATCTGCTTTCGCAGATTCAAGCAGCTGCGGATTCAATTGAAGATGGTGTGACTGTGGTGGAGCGAAGGGCTTCTAAGGCAGCAAAGATTGCAGAGGGTTCAACGGGTGATACTGTAAAGCAAGCAGGACAAGCGTCTGCTCAAAGTGGCTTTCATGGGATTGGGAAAGAAGTATTTTCGATTGTATGGGGAGCGGTTTTCTTTTTTCTGCCGATTTTGGCAGAGAAGATGATTCCGGGGATTCCCAATCTGGTGATCGTTCTGTCGCTAACGGTTGCTTATCTGCTCTTGGGTGGAAAGGTTTTGCTGACGGCGGTTCGGAATATCAAAAGAGGTCAGGTGTTTGATGAGAATTTTCTGATGGCAGTGGCAACACTTGGTGCTTTTGCAACGAATCAGGTTGCGGAAGCGGCTGGTGTAATGTTATTTTACCGGATTGGGGAGTGCTTTGAACAATATGCATCGAATCGGAGCCGGAAGCAGATTATGGATGCGGTCGATATGCGTCCAGAAGTGGTCAATTTGATTAATGGGGAAGAAATTAAGGTCATTGCAGCGGAAGAAGCGGCAGTTGGAGATTTCTTGCTGGTTCGTCCTGGTGACCGAATTCCACTGGATGGAATAGTAGCAGAAGGAGAGAGTCGGATTGATACCTCTCCGGTTACAGGAGAATCCGTTCCGATTAAAGTGATTGCCGGTGATTCGGTTCTTTCTGGATGTGTAAACACTTCTGGTGTCTTGAAAATTCGGGTAGCAAAATGTCTGGAAGAATCGATGGTTAGCAGAATCTTAGATTCTGTAGAAAATGCAGCAGCGAATAAGCCGAAAATGGATAAGTTTATCACACGTTTTTCTCGTGTTTATACACCATTTGTCGTATTTTTTGCATTGGCCGTTGCCGTGATCCCCACTTTAATTAATTGGATTGGGAATGTGCAGCTGCTTGGAAAAGAACCGATTTATTGGGTAACGACTGCTTTGACCTTTTTAGTAATCAGCTGTCCCTGTGCATTGGTTCTCTCCATTCCGTTGGCATTTTTCTCCGGAATTGGTGCAGGCTCGAAAAAAGGAATTTTGTTTAAGGGTGGTCTTTCCATTGAAAGCTTAACCCGTGTAAAAGCGGTAGTATTGGATAAGACGGGAACAATTACCGAGGGAAATTTTGTCGTGCAGGAAGTTGTTCCGGCTTTTGAAGCTTCCTGGGATGCCGATCAGCTCTTACTGTGGGCGGCTTCTTGTGAATATGCGTCGACGCATCCGATTGGACATAGTATTGTATCAGCGGCACAGCATGCGGGTCTGGAAGGAAAACAGCCGGCAGAAGTCGAGGAAATCGCAGGGAAAGGAATTCGGGCATTAGTCGATTCACACTGGATTTTATGTGGAAATGCAGAATTGCTGCAATCCTTTGAGGTGAGTCTGGCTTCTTATCAGAAAAAGAGTTTTGGAACAGAAGTTCTGCTTGCAGTGGATGGTGTTTTTGCAGGGCATCTGGTCATTGCGGATACGGTAAAAGCAGGAGCTGTGGATGCGATTGCGAAAGCAAAGAAAATGGGTCTGGTCACCGTTATGCTGACGGGAGATGCAGAAGAAAGTGCACAGGCTGTTGCCGCGCAGACGGGAATTGATGAAGTGCATGCAAAATTGTTGCCGCAAAATAAGCTGGAACAATTGCAGCAGATTCGTAAAAAATATGGCAGTGTTTTCTTTGTCGGGGATGGTATCAATGATGCACCGGTCTTAGCAGGTGCCGATGTAGGAGCCGCGATGGGAAGTGGTGCCGATGCTGCGATTGAAGCAGCTGATGTTGTTTTTATGAATTCGAATGTAGAAGCAATTCCAGAGGCGATTGCGATTGCAAAAGCAACTGAGCGGATTTCCTGGCAAAATGTATATTTTGCAATTGGTGTAAAAGTTCTGGTCATGCTGCTTGGTTTGTTTGGATATGCCAACATGTGGCTGGCTGTTTTTGCCGATACGGGAGTTTCGATGTTGTGTTTGTTGAATTCGATGCGGATTTTGTGTCGGAAATAGTAGGTAAGACCGTTTAATATCCGCGCAAAATAATAGGTAACAGAGTGAAGGTGGTTGTCGTTAGCCACCTTTTTCTCTTTTTATAGGTAAAAGTTTAGGGCGAAGAGTCTGTGATGATATGATGATCTGCTCCTCGCCCTACTTGTAACTGCCTATTAACCGACAGCCTCATTTTTTCACTTTCATTTGTAGAATCCTGGTTTTGTAGAGGATTTACGAAAAATATTATCGATTTTGCGGAAGAAGCTGCTGAACTGCTGCAAAATGCCGTTTCATAGCTTCGAAAGATTCTGCACTGATCACATGTTCCATGCGGCAGGCATCTTCCAGAGCCACTTCCTCGCTGACTCCCATATACATCAGCCAACGGGAGAGGAATTGGTGACGTTCATACATCTTGTTGGCAATTTCCAAACCTTTCTCAGTTAAAACGAGATGTCCTTCACTTTCAACGGTAATATAGCCGTTCTCTCTAAGATTTTTCATTGCAACGCTTACACTGGGTTTGGAAAAATTCAGTTTATTCGCAACATCAATGGATCTGGCATAGCCATTGGATTTTTGGAGCATCAATATCGTTTCCAGATAATTTTCAGCAGATTCAAGAATTTTCATCGTAAATTTAGCAGGATTTCTCACCAGGCAAAGGGTGAGGAATCTATCGTTAAGTCCATCGGCAGACTTAGCAAGATATACGCCATCGAAAGACGGCGAACGGTTCAGCGTATCTGCATCATGCGCTGTAAGCGATATCAGATTGAGGAGGATTCCGGCAGGAATCTGAAGAATGCGATCACAATTTGCGTGATAGATCGTCTCAGGTCTGATATATGGATTATCCTGCTTCTCCTTTCTTAATTTATTATAGTCTCATTTTTACGAAAATATTGGACTGCAAGTACGGCATGCACGAATCCAGATCGTCTCTGTGTTCATTCGCAGCAGAAAACGGCAGATTGTAAATGCCAGAAGAAGTCCACTCAATAATATAGAATAAGAATATCATATCTAAAAAAAAAATTCAATAATCTATCAAGAGTAGTTTGCTTTTTACCAATATTAGCGCTTATTTTCCAAAAATGATAAAAATTTTCATTAAAATAAGTTTGCTTGTTATAGGGAGTCGTTTATTTTTTCGTTTTTTTTGCAAATTATGGCAATTCCCTGGTACATTCCGATTGCAATCATACAGAGCAGCAAGATTGACAGCATCACCATATCCATTTGAAATACCTGGGAACTGTAGATGATCAGATAGCCGAGTCCTGCGCGGGCGGCCATGAATTCTCCGATAATCACACCTACTAGACAAAGACCGATATTGACCTTCATGGTACTGAAAATCAATGGGATGGAGGAGGGAATTAACAATTTGAGAAGAATCTCCCGTTTTCTGGCTCCCAGCATTTGCATCAAACGGATTTTATCGGGGTCTGTTTTGTAAAAACCGCTGGTCAAAGTAATCGTAGAAGCAAAAATTGCGAGCAAAATTCCCGTTACAATGACAGTTTTGATGTTGTTTCCCAGCCAGACGATCAAAACAGGTGCCAGAGCAGATTTGGGGAGACTGTTCAACATAACCAGAGCAGGTTCCAGAACTTCATAAACGGTTTTATTGCTCCAAAGGAATGCAGCAAAGAAAAGACTGGCAAGGGATACGATCAAAAAACTCAAAATGGTTTCTCCGATCGTGATGAAAATATGGGTAAAAAGAGCCTGTTGTTTGACTGCCGTTAGAAAACAGCGAAACATACGGGAGGGGGAACTGAAAATAAAATCATTGATCCAGCCCGCTTGTGTACAAAGTTCCCAAAGGAGCAAAAGCAGCAGCAGCAAAAGAAGACGGGCAGTGAAGATGGTTCGTTTTCGTCTTTGATATTGCAGCAGAAAACGTTTCTGCTCGTCTCCTTCTGTCTTAGGCATTTGAGGCGGCGGTTGTTTGCGAAATGAAACATGATACAGTAAGGTTGAGGGGAATTTAGTGGGAATCATGGTCTTTAAGCTCCTTCCATACAAGTTGAAACAAATCCGAAAAATGGGGGTGCTGCCTGCGCATACTGGGACTCGTAATGGAATCCGGAAATTGAATCGGGATTTCTGCCTTGATTTGGCAGGGACGTTTCGAAAGTACAAGAATGCGGTCGGCAATACTGACCGCTTCGGCAAGGTCATGTGTTACCATTAGGACAGTTTTGCCGGATTTTCGGATAAGTGTGGTGATATCATCTGCAACTTCCAGGCGAGTTTGATAATCCAGAGCAGAAAATGGTTCATCCAGAATCAAAAGAGCAGGATTAAGTGCTAGAGTACGGATTAAAGCAGCACGTTGGCGCATACCGCCCGAAAGTGCAGAAGGCGGACTGGAAAGAAAGTCTTTTAATCCGTATACTTCAATCATTTGCTTGACCTGTTCGATGACTTTTGGGGTTTTTTGATGATGAAGTTCTGGTCCCAGCATGACATTTTGGTAAAGGGTTCTCCATTCGAAAAGATGATCTTGTTGAAACATATAGCCAATCGGAATGGTTTGCTGACAATGGGAATGTCGCTGATTAGTAAGATCGGGAATCTGATCAAAAAGGCGAATTATACCCGATTCGGGTTTTAAAAGTCCACAGGCAAGAGATAGCAAGGTTGATTTAGCGCACCTTGGGAAACGGAACGTGCACAAAGAAAGAAAACAACAAAAAGGTGAACAGGAAAAGAGAAGAAAATCGTATCAAAAGGAAAGGTGAGAAAGCGAAAAGAGGCAGAAAGTGGAAAGAAAAAGTGGGAAGGAAAATTATATCGAAAAAAATAAAAATTAAAATAAGAAAAAATGAAGGAGGATTGGTTAAGAAATGGAAAAAAAACAGGATAAGACTTGACGATACCTATTGTTTTTGCTAGAGTGTGTTTTGAAAATCATTTCGTCAGGCTGCGGTGCAGAAGCAAAGCGCAGCAAAAAACAGGAGGTTATAGATGGTATTAGAAGTATTAGGTGGTTTTTTGATGGCATTAGCGGATAGTGTTCCAGGTGTTTCTGGAGGAACTGTCGCATTTTTGATGGGTTTTTATGATGACTTTATTTCATCTTTGAATAATATCGTATCGAGAGACAGAAGAAAACGCAGCAAAGCGATTCGCTTCTTAGTGAAGATGGGAGGCGGCTGGATCTTTGGGATGATCGCGGCATCTTTGGTGATTACATCGGTTTTTGAAACACATATTTATTATGTCAGTTCCTTGTTCTTAGGTTTTGTGTTCTTTGCGATTCCGATCATTATTATGGAAGAAAAGGATGCATTTCGGGGGAAATATCAAAATTTGATCTTTACCGTAGTTGGAATTGCAATTGTGGCAGCTGTTACGTATTTTTCCGGTTCTTCTGCCAGCAGCAGTCTAGCATGGGGTGAATTTACCGTTGGAAATGCAATCTTTTTATTTATTTGCGCGGTTTGTGCTATTTCTGCAATGGTTCTGCCGGGTATTTCCGGTTCTTCTTTGCTGCTGGTCTTTGGTTTTTATCAGGCGGTTATGGAAGCAATCCGTGGCTTTTTGCATCTGCAATGGGAATATATACCGGGCTTATTCATCTTTGGCTGTGGTGTGTTAACCGGTATTTTTACGATTGTAAAGGTATTAAAGGTTGCGTTGGAAAGACAGCGTTCGCCGATGATGTATACAATTATTGGTATGATGATCGGTTCTCTGTATGCGATCGTGATGGGACCGACTGGTTTGAAAAATAATCCGCAGCCGGCAATGACTTTCGATACCTTCCATCCGTTGTTCTTTGTAATCGGTGGAATTGTTATTTTCGGTCTGCAGCTGCTGAAAAATCTTTTAGCAGAAAGAGAAGAGTTTTAAGCTTGTAAAAGCTTATTATAAAACGGAAGGAGTTTGCGTGGCTGCAGCCCGATAGACCCCTGCTAACATAAAATAGAAAAATAGGAATAGGATTCAAGGAGCATCGAGGAAAAAGATTTTATTCGATGCTCCTTTTGTGATACAATGAGCAGTAGGAAATAAAAGTAAGGCAGCAGAAGAATAAAAGTAAGACAGCAGAAGAATAAATGTAAGACTGTAGAAAAATGAAAGTAAGACAGCAGAGGAGAGAAAGAAAATGCCGCGAATTTTATTAGTAGAAGATGATCGAAGTATTGTGGAGAATTTAAAGGAGTTTTTGAAAAAAGAAGGATTTGAAGTAGAAATTGCCATGAGTCAGGCAGAGGCATTTGAAAAAATGGATCGGGAAGTCTTTGACCTGCTTTTGCTGGATATTTCCCTGCCGGATGGCAATGGATATTCGATCTGTACAGCTGTCAAATCTCGTTCAGAAATGCCGGTGATTTTTTTGACAGCATCGGGAGATGAGTTTAGTGTTGTGACGGGATTTGATCTGGGAGCGGATGATTATATTGCAAAACCTTTTCGTCCGAGGGAATTGGTATCGCGGATTAAAAATGTGCTGCGCCGTTATCATCGGCTGGGAACGCTTTTGGAATATGGCGGAATTAGTGTGGATACGGTAAAGGGAGTTGTGATGCGGGATGGAGAAGAATTGCTGCTGTCAGCTTTGGAATATCGACTGCTGCTGGTCTTTTTTAATCATAAAGGGGTGATCCTGACACGCAATACTTTACTAGAAGAAATCTGGAACATTGCAGGAGAATTTGTCAATGATAATACGCTGACGGTGTATATCAAACGGCTTCGGGAAAAGATTGAAAAAGATCCGCAAAAACCAGAAATTATCCGTACAATACGGGGGCTGGGCTATCGTCTGGGGGAATAAAAGAGTCGTGCGCAAACGGTGAATTTATAGGAAGCCGTTGGCACATATTTGGATAGGAGAAAACGGAATGGATACATTTTTTCGAAATACAGAAGTACGGAGAAGTTTTTTTGTATGGTGCGTGATGGGTGTGCTGTTTACGGGAGTTTCAGCGGGATTGGGAATTTGGCTGGATGTGGGGTTTGCCTTTGCAGCATTAACGGGAATCAGCAGCCTGCTTTGGATTGGTGTGAATCTTTGGATTACCCGAAAGCGATATGCAAAGCTTGAGAATCTAAGTCTGGAAATGGATCGAATCCTTCATGGGAACAGTCATTTTGATTGGAATCAGTTTTCGGAAGGAGAGTTATCCATCCTTTCCAGTGAAATTTATAAAATGACCATTCGTTTGCGGGAGCAGGCAGATGCACTGCAGCAGGATAAAATTTTACTGGCGGATGCGCTGGCGGATATTTCCCATCAGATTCGGACGCCATTAACCTCGATTAATTTGATTGCGAATTTTTTAGCGGAGGAACAGCTGAGTGAACAACGGCGTTATCAGCTGACAAAGGAGCTGTTTCGTTTGCTGTCACGGATTGAATGGTTGATTACCGCACTCTTAAAGATGTCAAAATTAGATGCGGGTGCGATTTCTATGACAAAAGAAGCGATCAATGTGCGCCAGCTTGTTCAAAAAGCAGCGGATCTGATTGCCATTCCCATGGAATTGCGCAATCAAAAACTGCAAATTGACGCTGCTGGAAGTGAGCAATTGGAAGGGGATATGGCCTGGTGCATCGAAGCAATCGGAAATATTTTAAAAAATTGTATGGAGCATACACCAGAGGGTGGAACAATCCGCGTGACAATATGGGAAAATACCTTATTTACGGAAATTCGGATTACGGATACCGGACATGGATTCGAAAGGGAAGAAATCCCGCATCTTTTTGAACGTTTTTATAAAGGAAAACATGCAGGAGAAGATAGTTTTGGAATTGGTCTTGCGCTTTCCAGGATGATTATACAGGCACAGGATGGGACGATTCAAGCACAGAATGGAAAAGAGGGCGGTGCAGAATTTATCCTGCGTTTCTATAAGATGGCCATTTGATACCTGCCGACAGCAGGTTCATATTTATGCGAGCAGCGATGAAAATGCTGTGCTTGCACAAGCATTTGAGGAGCGCCGCGATAACTTGAGAAACTCGCAGCGCGTGTTTCTCATAGTTGGCAACAGAACTGTCAGTTTGAGATTGGAAGAAGCAGCAGCTTCGTATGGATGGAATTGGGAATTTCACATCTCGAAAAAATAGGAAAGTGACATTTTTGTAAGATAAGCGTCACGGTCATGTCACTTACATCTGTTAAGATGGTTACAGAAAGGAAACGAACAGAAAGGGGACATGAAATGGAAATTTTACGAGTAGAAAATTTGACAAAAATATATGGAACGGGTGCGAATGCGGTTCATGCACTGGATCAGGTATCATTTTCTGTGGAAAAAGGAGAATTTGTTGCGATTATTGGGCCGTCTGGTTCTGGAAAATCCACCTTGCTGCATATTTTAGGCGGGGTCGATGTTCCGACTTCCGGCAAGGTGTATATGGATGGACAGGATGTTTATGCACAGAATGAAGAACAGCTGGCGATTTTTCGCCGCAGACAGGTCGGACTGATCTACCAGTTTTATAATTTAATCCCGGTTCTGAATGTCGTGGAAAATATTACGTTGCCGGTTTTGATGGATGGACGGAAAGTGAATCAGGAGCGTTTGGAGGAATTGCTGCACATTTTAAAATTAACCGGCCGAGAAGATCATCTGCCCAATCAGCTTTCTGGCGGACAGCAGCAGCGTGTTTCCATTGGACGGGCGTTGATGAATGCACCGGCAGCTGTTTTTGCGGATGAACCGACGGGAAATTTAGACTCGAAAAATAGTCAAGAAATTGTGGAATTGTTAAAATATTCCAATCAGAAATACAATCAGACACTGATCGTGATCACACATGATGAAAAGGTGGCGTTACAGGCAAATCGTATTATTGCGATCGAAGATGGCAAAATTACCAGAGATGAGGTGATCCGCAGATGAATATTTTTCATAAAGTTACGCGGCGGACTCTGGCAGAAAATCGGACGAGAACGATTGTTACGATTATCGGAATCCTTCTTTCAGCGGCAATGTTTACTGCCGTTACGGTGAGTGTATCCAGTATCACGGAGTATTTGAAAAAATGTACCATTTACCGGGGCGGTGATTGGCATGGTTGTTTTTATGATCTGCCCGAACAAGAATTGCAGGATTTTTTACAGAATGAGGAAATTGCGGATGCGGCTCTGGCACAAAATATTGGTTATGCAGAAGTGGAAACAACCAATACGTATAAACCGTATTTGTTTGTCATGGGAGCAGATGATCTTTTTTGGAAGAATCTGCCGATTCATATGACAGCGGGAAATTTGCCGACAAACAGCCGGGAAATCTTGATTCCCGATCATTTGTTTTATAATGGAGGTCTGCAGTATCAGATCGGAGATGAGATTACCTTGCAATTGGGAACACGCTGCTGGGAAGATGAGGTTCTGACACAATCAACGCCCTATTGGGAGGAAAATGAGGAAGGACCGGCAGAACATCTGGAGATTGAGGAAACGCGAAGCTACACCGTTGTTGGTTTTTATGAGCGGCCGGATTTTGAAAATTATGAAGCAGCGGGATATACCGCTTTAACACTTTGGGATGATACCAGACCTTCTCAGACAGTTGCTGCGTATTTTCATTGTGTACATCCACAGAATACATTTGAATTTGTTTCGTCAGCATCGGATGTTTATGGAGGGGGTTCCTGGAATTCCAGTCTGCTTCGTTATGAGGGTGCGTCCCGCTACAGTTCCTATCAGGTGGTATTAGTTGGAATGGCAGTGATTTTAATTGCGTTGATCATGTTTGGTTCTATTTCCTTGATTTACAATGCCTTTTCAATTTCAGTCAGTGAGCGCACCCGGCAATTTGGCTTGCTGTCTTCGGTGGGTGCAACGAAAAAACAGATTCGGAAGATGGTCTTTACGGAAGCTTCCTATGTAAGTCTCATCGGAATTCCAGCCGGGATTTTAAGTGGTATTGTGGGAATGGGAATTACCTTTTGGCTGGTAGGCGATAAATTTTATGCGTTTTATGGAATTGAAGAAATTTCTTTAACATTACAGGTTTCGCCTTTTTCCATTGTGGCAGCAGTAGTGATTACCTATGGAACAGTGCTGCTTTCTGCCTGGATTCCGGCGGTTCGCGCTACAAAAGTCAGTGCGATGGATGCCATTCGTCAGACGCAGGATATCCGGATTCGAAAAAAAGATGTCAAAACGCGTAAGATTACACAAAAACTTTTTGGTTTAGAGGGGATGCTTGCCAATAAGCATTTTAAACGAAATCGGAAACGATATCGGGCAACAATCTTGTCTTTATTTGCCAGCATTGTATTGTTTATTTCTTCCAGCAGCTACTGTACGTATCTTACGGATATGGTGACGAATGTATTTGAAGAATACGATCATGATATTCGCTATGATTGGAATGTGGGACTTACAAAGGACAATACATTTTCTTTTGAAGAAGGCGCACAGCTTTTGGGAAAAAGTGAAGGCATTACGCAGTTTAGCTATGTAAAAGAAATGGGCGACTATCAAGAATTCCCTTCGTCTATTTTGACAGAAGAAGCACGAGCGCTGCTGAATTCTGACGAAGATGCTTCTGCGACGAATGCGACGTTATCTATGTATCTGCAGATCTGCGGTGTGGATTCGGCTTCGTTTGATCGCTATTTAAAGGAAAATGGTCTGCGTAAAGCGGATTATTACGATGCAGAAAAACCGCTTGCACTTTTGATGAAACAAACAAGAGAATTTTCTCCAGAGACGCAGCGTTATGAGAAAATGGATATTTTGAAGCCGGATGTTGAAACCTTAACCCTTCGTCTGGTGGATGAAAAAAAGCAGCAGGCCTATTTAGATTCTGCGGAATTCGATACGGATGACAGCGAAACTGCCGAGAAAAAAATAGAAGACTGTCAATATGATCTTGTGGTTCAGATTGGCAGCTATGTGGAAACACTTCCATTTGGATTGAACAGTTCCTCTGCCGATTACATGATCCTGATTTATCCGATGGAGCAGTTTGATCGTTTGATTCAAAAACAAACGATTAGTGAAAGCATTTATTTTAAAACAGAAAATCATGAAACGGCATTGGAAACCTTGCAGGAAACGGCAAGAGAAAATGGGATTTCCGAGGAATTTTTTACGGATTTATATGAAAGCAGTGCAAATGAGCGGGATCTCGTTACGATTATCAAGGTATTTTCCTATGGATTTATTATTTTGATTTCCTTAATCTCCCTGGCAAATGTGTTTAATACGATTTCCACGAGTGTGCTGTTAAGACGCCGGGAATTTGCAATGCTGCGTTCCGTGGGGATGACAGAAAAAGGATTTTATCGAATGTTAAGCTATGAATCACTTCTTTATGGTACGAAATCGCTGCTTTTTGGGATTCCGGTTTCGTTCTTTGTAACGAGGTTGATCTTCCAAAGTGTCAGTGCAGGATACGATACGAATTTCTATCTGCCCTGGGGAGCGGTGATGATTGCCGTTCTCAGCGTCTTTCTGGTCGTATTTGCGACAATGTTGTATGCAATCGGAAAAGTAAAGAAGGATAATCTGGTTGAATCGTTAAAGAGCGAAACGTATTAAGAACTGTAGAGAAATGTTGTAAACTATAGAAAAATAAAAACACAGAATACTATTGAGGATTCGAATCGGACTCAAAATACAGCAGGATAGATTCGAGAACCGCTTGGATAACGGATTGTTCGCAGGGGGATTGTTTGAGAAATTCAAACACCATTTCCTGCTGCATGGATTGAAGGCTCCTTTGGAGCCTTTTTTCGTCTTCATCAGAACGTTTTGGAACATGAAGCAAAATTTGCATCAGACAAGAATCTCCCATTTCCAGTCTTTTCGATAAGTTATGTGGAAATCGGGAAAAAGATTCCTTTTGGATAAGAAAATCGGAGAAGGTTAAGTTTTTTACATGGAGAAGATGAAAATCGATTAAGTTTTTTACATGGAGAAGATGGAAATCGGTTAAGTTTTTCGCATGGGAGAGATGGAAATCGGCTAAGTTTTTGGCATCGTGTAGATTAGAGAAACTGAAGTCTTTGCATCGGGCAGAAATGTGAAAAAAAAGGGTACTGATAAATTCCAGAAAAACATAGTTTAGAGGGAAGGAATCGCACAGAAAGGAAGTTTATACGGAAATTATGCGGATTGCGATTTACAGCCGAAAGTCGAAGTGGACGGGGCGAGGCGATAGTGTGGAAAATCAAGTTGCGATGTGCCGGGACTATATTCAGAAGGTGCTACAGCCGTCTTGTTTGGGAGAAAACCAAAACGCAGAAGATACGATGGAAATTTTTTTGTATGAGGACGAAGGATTTTCCGGGAAGAATACGAATCGACCGGAGTTTCAGCGAATGATGCGGGATCTCCAAACCCAAAATTATGCATATTTGATCTGCTATCGGCTGGATCGGTTAGGACGGAATTTGATCGATCTGGCGAATCTGATCGAAGAATTAAATCGCAGAGAAGTTTCTTTTATCAGTGTGAAGGAACAGTTTGATACCTCTACGCCGATGGGAAAAGCGATGTTGTATTTTGCAGGGGTTTTGGCACAGATGGAGCGGGAACAGATTGCAGAACGGGTACGGGATAATATGCGGGTGCTGGCAAGGAGTGGGAGATGGCTGGGAGGAAATACCCCTTTGGGCTTGAAATCGGTTGAGAAGAAGGCTCAGCAGATGGATGGAAAGGTGCGAAGAACCTGGTATTTGCTGCCAGATGAGAAGGAAATCTTACTTGTGAAACGGATTTTTCAGTTGTATCTGGAGAAACGCTCATTGGGAAAAGTGGTAAAAAATCTGCAGCTGCATCAGATTCAGACACGGAAAAACCGACCTTATACGGTTACGGCTGTGCGGAATCTTTTAAGAAATCCAGTTTATTGCACTGCAGATGCAGCGGGATTTGCGTATTTTGAACAGTTGGGATGTCAGATGTGCTTGGAGGCTAAGGAAGCCACGGGAAAATTTGGATACATCTGTTATGCGAAAACAGTTTCGGGTCATCAGGAAAATCCGCCGGAAAAATGGATTTTGGCACTTGGAAAGCATCCCGGAATCATTTCCGGGGAAGATTTTGCGCAGGTGCAGAAGCAATTGGAACAAAACAGCCGAAAAGGAACCACGCGGCCGATTCACAATGAGATTGCTTTGCTGCCAGGGCTTTTCTATTGCAGTTGTGGAGGTGTGATGCGGCCGAAATATTATGGAAACAGGAAAACGGAACATAAAAATCACCGCCGTTTCTCCTATATTTGTTCGCGAAAGTACCAGACACATCAGCAAGTCTGTCAGGTTCCGAATATTCAGGGAAATTGGCTGGATGAACAGGTTTGTCAGGTATTGTTTCAGTATTTCGCGAAAAAAACGGAGTGGAAGGAGGTTTTGAAGCAGGTGAATGCGCAGCTGAAAACGTTTGCAAACAATCCGAAAAAATGGAAAGAAGATTTATCGGGAGAAAGGATGGATACGGTCATATGGAAGCAGCAGATTGCCCAAAAGGAGATTGAGATTCAAAATTTGCTGGATTCGCTTGCAAAATCTGCGGCTTCTCCGTCCTTTGTTCAGGAAGTAGAAAGGCAGATTGCTGAAAAAAAAGCAGCTATTTTCCAGATGCAGCAAGAATATGAGGCATTTTCCCAAAAAAATTTCAATTTGGAGAGCGCAAAACAGGAATTGGCTCAAGCCTTGTCTGCCTATTCGCAGCTGTTTCAAACACAATCGGTTTTGCAGCAGCGTGAATGGATGAAGCAGATGGTGGAACGGATTGTGTGGGATGGAGAAACGGTAGAAATTTATGGACATTAGAGTTTGGAAATGTTGCCGTTTTGATTTCGCTGCATTACCGCACCCGCTGGGACCTACCAGTACGGTGAATTCTCCGGGATTTACGGAAAAACTCAGGTTTGCAACCGCAGGGGTTTCGCCATTTACAGTATGGTAGGAAAAGGAAACAGAATGGAAAGAAAGAACGGGTTCCATGCGAGCCTCCACAGTTTTTGAATGTTCTAGTATAGTTTATGTCAATTGGATGGGAGCGTGTTGGAAAGATGTGTTTGGTGGAAAAACGGAAAGTGAAAAGATAGGAAGCGAAAATGTAGGAAACGAAAATGAATGTAGGAAATAAAAATGTAGGAAACGAAAAAGATGAAAGTCTGTCAGGAAGACTGCTTGCATTGGAAAATAAAATATGTATATAATGATAGCAGGGGCAAAAGCCTGAAAATTGAAAAGAAGAACAAAAAGCAGCGATAGATACAAGAAAGAGAGGAACTTTACATGTTGGAAGGACAGTACAGCAGAACCGAATTGCTGATCGGAGCAGAGGGAGTGGAGCGGCTAAAGCAGGCGCATGTAGCAGTTTTTGGAATTGGCGGTGTAGGTGGTTATGTGACTGAGGCACTTGCGCGGGCTGGTGTGGGGAAATTGACGTTATTTGATCATGATACGGTATCGGTTTCCAATTTAAATCGACAGATCATTGCTGGATATGATACGATTGGACGCTATAAAACGGAAGTGATGAAAGAGCGGATTGCCAACATTGACGATACGATCGAAGTACAGGAAGAACGGATTTTTTATTTGCCGGAAGTAAAAGAACAGTATCCGCTGCATGTGTATGATTATGTTGTAGATGCGATTGATACGGTGACGGCAAAAATTGATCTGGTTTTAGAAGCACAAAAATGTCAGGTTCCGATCATAAGCAGTATGGGAACTGGTAATAAGCGAAATCCCGGTGCGCTGGAAGTTGCTGATTTATACAAAACTTCGGTATGCCCTCTGGCGCGGGTTATGCGCCGGGAATTAAAAGCCAGAGGGGTGAAGAAGTTAAAGGTTGTATATTCAAAAGAAGAAGCGAAAAAAAGCGGACTTGTGGAGAATGGAAAAGCCGTTCCGGGCAGTATTTCGTTTGTTCCAGCCTGTGCCGGTCTTTTGATCGCAGCAGAAGTTGTCAATGATCTGCTGCGATAGGCGATGTTGGAGCGGGTTAAACGACGATCAGTTTTTGCTGATATTCATGAATCGGTTTTTGGGTCGGATACGACAGGCAGCGGATGCTTTCGTACAGATTTGCTGCTTTCGTATCCAGTGCGTAGCTGGCAGAGGCAAGGGGAGACAGATCGTCTGGCGGCAGTGCTTTGGTGAGTATGGGAATTTGGCTGTGAAGCGTCAATTCCTTTAAAAAGGAAGCATGACTTTTTCGAAATCCCAGCAAACGGGCATAAGAAGCACTGATATTGCGTTTGAACATCTGGACATCGTTTTGGCGAATATCCAGTAATATATGCAGCAGACAGCGGTCAATGCGGCTTCGTGTAAATGCAGCCGTTTTCAAAGCTTGTGCCAATTCTTCATAAGTCGTACAGGAAAAATGACAAGCCTTTAAGCGATTGGCCAATTCCTTTGGCATATCGGCAAAATCTTCTGCAAACGCGGCCTGCGATAACAGCGTTGCCTTTAAAATCGGCCAAAATGCCTGCATATCGCAGGGATAACTGCGCCCATACGCTTCCTGCATCCAACGCGCTGCCGTCTGGCTGGGAAGATAGGGAAGGATGGAAGGAGGGAAAACCGGGGTGGATTGCGCAAAAGGATCCAGCAGCGCCCGGCGCAGGGCAGAAGCACTGGCAAAGGTTTGATCCAGCTCT
The DNA here is from genome assembly GCA_964613155.1 of uncultured Lachnospiraceae bacterium. GTDB lineage: Bacteria > Bacillota > Clostridia > Lachnospirales > Lachnospiraceae > TWA4. The sequence goes on from CAZTHP010000013.1 coordinate 23,432, forward strand.
TGGCTGTGAAAGCTTCCCTGTCTGGAAATCGTAACGGGTTGGATACGGCTATGCCGTTTTTGGAGTGCCATCAGATAAGAAATCCCTAAAATATTGTTGGGTTGATCCAGAAAATCGCCGGAAGTTTGCGTTGCCGCTTCCCAGGCGATTTTTCGTGCTTTGGGGAAGGATTTTCCGGCAGATAGCTGCTGTTTTAACGTTTCCTGGTAAATGGGCGGTTCCTCCAGAAACAGGGAAGCTGCTTCCTGTAAACGAGGCAGTTCACCATCCTCGGAACCAAAGCACAGATAGTCGATCTGCTGGAGTGCATCCAGAATGGAAATCGCGCCTTCTGCAAAATCAGCCGCAGAAGCTGTGGCCATCCAGACCGGCAATTCAATGACGTAGTCCGCACCGCCTTCCAAAGCCAGCCGGGTTCGAAAATATTTGTCCATAATGGCAGGAGTGCCTCTCTGAACAAAGTCACCGCTCATGAGTACCAGTACATGTTCCGCACCGGTACGCTTTCGTGCCTGCGCAATCTGATAAGCGTGTCCTGTATGAAATGGATTGTATTCTGCAATGATCGCAACGCTAGTCATGAGATAGTCCCCCTCAAATGTTTGTTTCGTAATGTTTTGACCGAGTCGATCCGATCCGGTTCGTATTTTGCTATGAGAACATACGGTTTCCGTATGTTTGGCGGTGCAGTCTGATACAGGTTGATCACAACTGCATCTGTATTATACTACTTTTGCAAATGAATACAACAAGTTTTGTCCATTTTCCATTCCTTCGTAAATTCAATGGATGTGTTTCATATCCCGATCGCGAAAGCAAAAAAGCGAGTGCTGCGCAAACGAATCCAAGGATTCCTTTGAAACAGCACTCGCTTTTTGGTTAGAGTTTTCAATCGTTTGTGAGAGTTCCTCTCGTTGGCAGAGTTTAACGTTTTGAAAAGAAATATTTCAAAGTTCTCATACAAAATGATGGATGAGAAATCGTTACAGAATAAAAATTAGAACATGATCTGCAGAGGCAGACGGGTAATATCTTCCGGTTTGATGCCGAATTTTTCGACACTCAGTTTATCGATTTCCTCTGACAGAACGCTATAAGCGCCAGGATAAACAGAACCAGGTCCTCCTTGTGTGATACAGGGAATGAAATATTTGCTGCCGCAGGTTTCAACCGCACGACGTGCTGCTTTGGCACAGTCTTCTCTTGTCCAGCCTTCAAAGTCCATAGATTTATTATCGATATTGCCCATGAAGCTGATCTGACCGCCGTATTTCTTGATCAGTTCCGGAACATTGTTAGACTCCATGCAGCCCTGCCAGATATCAATACCCATTTCAATCATGTAAGGAACTAAGGTTGCAGCGTAGCTGTCAGAGTGATGAACAACTAATTCTACACCGTGGTCATGATAGTATTTATAGATTTCTTTGTAAGGTTCTACAAAGTATTCAGCAAACATATCCGGGCTTAAGAAGGTGCTGATTTCGCCGCCCCAGTCATCATGATGCAGAATCGCATCGGGATGCAGATTGGAGCAGATGCCTTCTGCCAGTTCTAATTCCCATTCGGTCAAATATTTGATCAGTTCATGCATTTCATCCGGGTTTGTGATGTAATTCATCAAAGCGTTCTGAATCTCACAAAGGTGATGACTCTGTTCAAACAGACCGGGTGCTACAAACGCAGCCTTGTAAGTCTGGGTTCCGTCAACGGCATCATACTGTGCTTTGAACAGATCCCATTCTTCCTGTGAAAACTTTAAAGACGGTGCGTGAACATATTCTTTCCAATCTTCGATATCCTTTACCACGATCTTATCGGGTGTATGAACGGGGAAAGCACCAGGGGTACCTTCCGGGAAAGAGTTGGTAACGCCCCATGCGTTTACAACGTTCATCTGTCCGGGCTGCAGCAGTGCGTTGGAATGCATGATATAAGGATGCATCATGATCGTGATCGCCTCATACTGGTTTACGAAACGTTCCGGATTGCCGCCGCGGATGACTTCCTGTAAATTTTGTTTTGCTGTTAACATAACAAATCCCTCCTTGAAATAATGCGTGTATGTTTGTTTGGATACAAAAAATACTGGTGCAAAGTATACTTTTTGTATATTTATTACTCTTTTGAAGATGTTTTTATTATAGCAAATTTGCTTCCTCTCGAAAATACTTAGAATCACGGAAAAAAGAAAGTGGACTCCTATAAAATGTAGTAGTATAATAAGAACATGTGCAGAAGTTGATGTATACGATTTTCAGAAAGGTGGGGTCAATTTGAATGTAACAGCGGGTCTTTTGTATGGGCAGCTGAAAAAATTGTGTCATTGTCAGACAAATCTGGTTTGTGAGGCAGATTTTGATTTGCAGGGCTTTCAGGTTTGGGATGGACAGAAACCAGAGAAGGGGATTGTTTATCTTTGTAAGGAAAATGTTCCTGATGGAAAGATGTGGCGGCAGGTGCTGGTTGTGGGACTGGAAGGAACCTTTAAAGCGGAACGCAATTCTCCCTGGATCGTGTTAACGGGAATCGAGCGTTTTTATCAGCTGATCAATTTGGTGCAGCAGGCTTTTCAGCAATGTTACGATCAGTATCTGCATATGGATCAGGTCATCCACGCACAGCACGATTGGGATGATATTTTAAATGAATTGGAAAAAACCTGGGATGTTCTTGCAGTTTTAGTGGATACCAATTTAAAATATCTGGCGCTTTCGAAGGAGTACCGGATGTATAATCCATGGCTGCAGGAAAATAATACCCTGCCAATGGAAATTGCCGAGATTCTGATGAAAGATGAAGCGTTCTGGGATGCGGTGAATTGTGAAAATGCATTTGTTTATGCAGGAGATGAAGGAAATCTGATTTCTTATTGTTATAATATTCGGATTGCCGGAGAGTATACGGCACGTTTTATGATCCAAAGCCGGGATGGAAAACCATTTTATGGGGGAATGAAGCTAGTCCAGATGATGGGAGAGAAACTGGAATCGGTTTTCATTCAATATAATAAAGCTCAGAAGCAGGAACAGACAGAAGCGGCCTTTTATGAAATGATCCGGGCACTGGTGCTGGGACTGCCGAAGGACAGCAAAACACTCGAACAGACATTGGCGGTTCGCTCCTGGAAACTGCATGATCTCTATCAGGTGTATTTACTGGAAATTGCCCAGGGGGAAGATGTCAATGTAATCTGGCGTTATTATCAAAAACGACTGGAAGAATTATTGGGAGAATGCTGTGTGGTCATTCTGGAAAAGCATCTGTGCTGTGTTCGGAATCTATCCAGTGTTCCACAGGATGAATGGGATATTCATCAAAATCTGGCGGTTTTTCTGCGGGAAAATCTTTACAAGGCGGGAATCAGCCAAACAACGCAGACGATCGAGGGGATTCATACCAGTTATCTGCAGGCGGTCAGCGCGCTGGAATTGGGGCTGGAATCCGGCAGTACCAACTGGTATTATAAGTTTGACGATCAGATTTTAGAATATGTTTGCAGGCAAAGTACAAAGGAGATGGACGCCGCAAATTTGTATCATCCGGCAATTCTGACGTTAATGGAATATGATCAGAAGGAATCGGCAAGTCTGACGCAGACGGTATTTGCGTATATGCAGAATTGTTATAATGTAACCCGAACCGCAGAAGCACTCTTTATCCATCGAACGACCCTGCTCTTTCGTCTGCAGCGGATTGAGATTTTGACGGGATTAAAATGGGATAGCTGGAAAGACCGGGTGCATCTGGCTTTGACATTTGAACTGCTTCATCTTTGCAGCAGACAGACGGTTTAGATTTTTTGTGCAGACCGGTTTGTTTTTTTCGCAGAAGAATTCAGGTTTTTCAGGCAGAGAGTTTCGGCTTTTTGTGCAGAAGGGTCAGGCTTTTCGTGCAGGGTGCAGGCTTTTCGTGCAGAGGGTTCTTGACTTTTTGGAAATCGTAGGTTAGAATGTCTTTTGACAGTGAAGATGTGTAAGTAGTTGATAGGATGGAACCGGCAGAGAGTCCGTGTACAGGTGGAAGCGGATGGATTTTTATTGATGAATTTCAGCATTGGAGTCTTTCATGAAAAGTGCAGATTTCTTCTGCGCGTTAAATGAATGCAGCCGCTGCATTAAAGCGTATAAAGTGCAGGTATTTTGTGATATCTGAACGTGGGTGGTACCGCGGGAAATCTCGTCCCATAATAATTTTGAAGATTATTATGGGGCTTTTTTTGTTCTGTTTTTATGCTAAAAACGACGAAAACGTTGTATTTCGTACGTGCCGGGCTGCTGCCTGTGATCTTGAGATCATCGGGCGTGATGTGCGTTTGCGATTTGAGAAAGAGCGCACAGTATTTTTCAGATTTTATTATCGTTTTCTAAGAAAATGATAGTGGGTAACGAGGAGGAATCAGGCGAGTTTTTGCGGTTGGTTTTGAATGGTTACGATAGTGTTTAAAAAGAAGGAGAGTACATTATGCAGGAGTTAGAGAAAAAACTTGCTGCCATTAAGCAGGAAATTTTAGACGGCGCAGATAAGCTGGATAATTCAAAGGCTGTTTATGAATTCAAAAAATCCTTCCTGGATTCCAAGAAGGGTAAAATTGGTCAGCTGATGAAAGAGATGCGTAACATCGCACCGGAAGATCGTGCAAGTTACGGAAAAGGTGTCAATGAATTAAAAGAATGGGCGCAGAATTATTTTGAAGAATTGGATGAAACCATGAAAGCAAAAGAACTGAAGCTGCGCTATGAGCAGGAAAAAATTGATATTTCCATGCCTGCTGAGACCGTGACTTGTGGAAATCTGCATCCGGTAACACAGGTAAGAAATCAGATCATTGATATTTTTGCAGCAATGGGCTTTGAGGTTTATGAGGGAGCTGAGATTGAAACCGATTATTACAACTTTACGGCGCTGAATACACCGCAGGATCATCCGGCTCGCGATATGCAGGATACTTTCTATCTGTCCCCTGAATTTTTGCTGCGTACACAGACATCCGCAGGACAGATTCATGTAATGGAAAGCAAGAAGCCCCCGATTAAGATTTTATCTCCTGGTAAGGTATTCCGTTCGGATGATGATGCAACCCATTCTCCGATGTTTTCCCAGATGGAAGGTCTGGTTGTCGATAAAGGTATTACCCTTTGCGATCTGAAGGGTATGCTGGATGTATTTGTACAGAAAATTTATGGAGAAGGCACTAAAACACGTCTGAGACCCTCCTATTTCCCGTTTACAGAACCTTCTGTAGAAGTAGACTGCAGCTGTTTTGCCTGCGGCGGAAAGGGCTGCAAGCTTTGTAAAGGAACCGGCTGGATTGAAGTACTGGGTGCTGGTGTGGTCAATAAAAAAGTACTGGAAAATTGTGGAATTGATTCAGAAGAATACAGCGGATTCGCTTTTGGTATCGGCCTGGAACGAATTGCCATGCTGAAATATGGAATTAATAATATTAAGCTGCTGTTTGAATCCGATTTACGTGTATTAAAACAGATTGATGATGAATAAAAACAGATCGCGGAGGTTGTAAGATGTTAGTACCTTTAAGTTGGCTGAAGGAATATGTAGAAATTGACATTCAGCCGAAAGAATTGGAGAAAAAATTATTTTCCTGTGGTTTTGAAGTAGAAGAATTAATTGAAGTAGGAAAAGAAATCAGCAAGGTTGTCGTAGGCTATGTAGAAGAATGCGAACCCATTCCGGATACGCATTTGAGTTTGTGTAAGGTCAATTCCGGTGAAAATGGAATTTTACAGATTTGCTGCGGTGCGGATAATGTAAAAGCCGGCGGAAAATATCCTTTGGCACTGATCGGTGCAACGGTTTATGCAACGGCAAAGGATCACAAGACGATCGAAGGTGTTATGACCATTAAAAAAGGCAAACTGCGCGGCAATGAATCCTTTGGTATGCTTTGTTCCGGTGTTGAGCTGGGTCTGACGGAAAATCTGTATCCCGGTGCAGGCTACAACGGTCTGCTGGTTTTGCCGGAAGATGCGCCGATCGGAGCGGATGTAAAACCGATCGTTGGCCTCGATGATTGGATTTTTGATATTGCGATTACTGCCAATCGGCCGGATTGCCAGAGTATCTTTGGAATTGCCAGAGAGGTTGCAGCAGTTTTAGGCAAAGAATTAAAAGAACCGGCTCTGGATTATACCGAAACAACTGTGCAGAAGGAAGGATTTCAGGTTACAGTAGAAGCACCGGATTTATGTCCTCGCTATATTGCACATTATGTATCGGATGTAAAGATTGGAGAATCGCCTGCCTGGATGAAACGCCGTCTGGCATTAGTAGGCTGCGATGCCATTTCGAATGTAGTCGATATTACCAATTATGTTTTAAAAGAACTGGGACAGCCGATGCATGCATTTGACAGTGCGTATCTGCAGGATAATCAGATTCGGGTTAGACGTGCAGCAGAAGGGGAAAAGATCGTAACGCTGGATGAAAAGGAATTTACTTTAAATCCTTCCAATCTGGTTATCTGTGACGGTGTAAAACCGGTTGCATTAGCTGGTATTATGGGCGGTTTGAATTCCGAGATCCTGGATACTACACAGGGAGTTGTCCTGGAAGCTGCAAAATTTGCACGGGATAACATTCGAAAAAGCTCTCGTGCGTTGGGACAGTCTTCTGATTCCAGTGCGCGTTTTGCCAAGGGTGTTGATGAATATACAACCGTTATGGCAATGAAACGTGCGCTGCATTTAATGGAAGAACTGGGATGCGGAAAAGTTTCTGCTACCCATATTGATCAAAATACTGGAAATTCTGTAGAGCCTCGTGAAATGAAAGTCAGCATTCAGAAGGTCAATGGCGTGCTGGGAATCGAAGTGCCGGAGCAGGAAATTCTCCGGATTTTGACAAATCTGCAATTTGCACCCGTTATTGATGGCGATACATTGACACTGCAGATTCCTGCTTACCGGGAAGATATGGAATCTTATCCGGATGTATCCGAAGAAGTGATCCGGATGTATGGTTATGAACATGTAATCCCGACCTTTATGCCGACCGCAAAGGTGACAACAGGCGGTTATACGCAGAAGCAGAAGAGTGTGATGAAGCTGAAAAAAGCGCTTTGCGGTGTGGGTGCATATGAATGTATGCATTATTCCTTCTTCTCACCTTCCGATCTGGATTTGTTAGCTCTGCCCGCAGATGCCAAGGAAAGACATGCGATTCGTCTGATCAACCCGATCAACGAAGATCTCTCTCTGATGCGTACCACATTAGCGGCTTCTATGATCAATGCAATTTCTCGTAACCAGAAAAAAGGAAATCTGGAAGGACGTTTATTTGAAATCGGCAATATCTTTATTCCTGGCAAGCTGCCGTTAGAAGAATATCCCGATGAAAGAGAAACACTCTGTATTGGTATTTTCGGGGAAAAAGAATCGTTCTTTACCTTAAAAGGAATGGCAGAGGCAGCTGCGAAAGCACTTTGTCTGGAATTCCAATATGAAAGAACACAGAAACCGTATCTGCATCCTTATCAGACGGCGGCAATTTTCTGTGAAGGCGTAGAAATTGGTTATCTTGGAAAGGTTTCTTATGAGATTCAGAGCGAAAAAGATATGCGTACCTCTGCTTATCTGCTGGAAATCGACTTAAAGACCGTATCACAGTGGTATGGAAGAAGTCCGCTCTTTACTCCTTTGCCGAAATATATGGAAGAAAAGCGCGATCTGGCTCTGGTAATGGATAAAGAAATTACCTGCGGACAGGTGGAAACCTGCATCAAGGAATCCTGCGCCTATGTAAGCGAAGTTGTTTTGTTTGACGTTTACGAAGGCAAACAAATTCAGGCAGATAAAAAGAGTATGGCATTTTCGGTAGTCTTCACACCGAAGGAAGAAGAGTTTACTGCGCAGTCTGTCGATCATTTTGTTGAAAAGATTTTGAAAAAATTGAACAAAAAACTGGGTATTGAATTGCGTGCATAAAGGAATTTCACAAAAAGCCCTGTATGGGGTATCATGAAAAATACATCGTCTGAATGGGAATGCTGTCGTATTTTTTGTTGAAAAGTTCCAGAAAACGCAGTATAATAAAAACAATCTTTATAAGAAAGGATGTTACATTTTCAAGAGGTAACAAAGGTGACCACCAATGGGATTTATTGACACAGTAAAAGCAAAAGCTGCTGCAAACAAGAAAAATATCGTACTTGCAGAAGGTATGGACAGAAGAATTTATGAAGCTGCTGCAAAGGTAATCGCAGAAGATATCGCAAATATCATCATTCTGGCAAGCCCTGAAGAAGTAGCTGCAAATTCAGAAGGTCTGGATATTTCCAAAGCAACGATCATTGATCCGAAGACATCTGATAAACTGGATGCTTATGCAGAAAAATTAGCAGAGCTGAGAGCAAAGAAAGGTGTTACAGTAGAACAGGCAAAAGACATGATGACATCTGATTACATGTTCTATGCTTGTATGATGGTTAAGATGGGCGACGCTGACGGCGTTGTTTCCGGTGCTTGCCACTCTACAGCAAACACACTGAGACCTTCTTTACAGATCGTTAAGACCAAACCCGGCTGCAAACTGGTTTCTGCATTCTTCCTGATCGTTGTTCCGGATTGTGAATACGGCGAAAACGGAACCTTTATCTTTGCAGACTCCGGTCTGGAACAGAATCCGGATCCGGAAAAACTGGCTGCAATTGCTGCATCTTCCGCTGAATCTTTCGAACTGCTGGTAGGTGTAGAACCGAAGGTTGCAATGCTGTCTCACTCTACAAAGGGTTCTGCAAAACATGCAGACGTTGATAAAGTAGTAGAAGCTACTAAGATCGCAAAAGAAACATGGCCGAACCTGAAACTGGATGGTGAATTACAGCTGGATGCTGCAATCGTTCCCAGCGTAGCTGCTTCTAAAGCTCCTGGCAGTGATGTAGCTGGTCAGGCAAACGTTCTGATCTTCCCCGACCTGGATGCTGGTAACATCGGTTACAAACTGGCTCAGAGACTGGCAAAAGCAGAAGCTTACGGTCCTGTTACCCAGGGTATTGCAGCTCCCATCAACGATCTGTCCAGAGGCTGCTCTGCTGACGATATCGTAGGTGTTGTTGCGATCACAGCTGTTCAGTGTATGGCAAAATAATTTACTTACTGTAGAGAAGGATTTTTCTAAAAATTAGATTCCGTTTGTGGAATGTACAATTTTTCAGACCGCTCCTGTAATGGGAACGGTCTTTTTTTCGTTTAAAAAATACAGAATCCGGATATACTGTGGAATATGGCTGAAAAAATTCTCCCAATACAGTCGAAATAGGAGAGGAGAGAGTGAATTTGAAAAAACCAATCCGATATACAGCAGTATGTGGTTTATTATCAGCATGTTTGATCTTGCTCTGTTCTTATCGGGCAGAGTGCATTTTGGCAAAAGAAACGGTGTTATTGGAAGAAACTTTATTATTGAAAGAAAAAAGCGGAAAAACAAACGGAGAGCAGCTGAAAGCGAATCGCCAGGTAGCAGCAACAGCAGAACTGGCAATTAAAAGGCAAAGAGAGACAGCGGCACAGAAGGCAGCAGAAAGTCAGAAAGTGACGGAAGTACAGAGGGCAGCAGAAAGCCGCGAAGTGCCGGAGACACAGAAAGCAGCCGAATCGCAGGCTTTCTACGAGATTCCGAGAGTACAGGCAGGAATTGGGGCGTATTTGGAGGCTCTGGAAGATTTGGATCGTGATTTTTCCAAGTCTGTTAATTCTTTGGCAACTTCTGCATCGACTATAATCGAGCTGGATGCTTCGGATTATGATTGTTTGCTGCGGATCGTAGAATCGGAAGCGGGTATCTGTGACCAAAAAGGCAAGGTTTTGGTGGCGAATGTGATCTTAAATCGAGTGGAGAGTGAGCATTTTCCCGATACGGTGGAAGAAGTGGTCTATCAGAAAAAACAATTCTCACCGGTGGAAAATGGAACGATCGACCAAGTGACCGTGACAGAGGAAACGAAAACTGCCGTTTCAATGGCACTTTCCGGGATTGATTATTCTGAAGGTGCACTCTTTTTTGCAGCACGAAAAGCAGCAGATCCCAAGAACATGAATTGGTTCGATCGCACATTAGACTTTTTGTTTGAACACGATGGGCATGAATTTTTTACCCTTCGTTGAAACTCTTTACAGATGTCTTTTTGTGTGCTATGATTTAGTCATTGCTTTACTCTGCTAAAGAGTAAAATGAAAGTACAAAAGTTTACCCTCCTTTTGCAGAAGCGAAAAGATGGTAAAAAACAGATAGCAGGGAGAGATTGTGATGAAAGAAATTTTGTACAGAAGCACAAGAGGCGGTTTTTCAGGTGTAAAGGCATCGGAAGCGATTCTGCAGGGATTGGCAGAAGATGGCGGTTTGTTTGTTCCGGAAACCATGCCGGTTTTAGATGTGAAGATGGAAGATCTGGCTGGAAAGAGTTATCAAGAAGTGGCTTATGAAGTTATGAAGCTGTTTTTAACCGATTTTTCAGAAGAAGATTTAAAAGATTGTATCCGTCATGCATACGATGAAAAGTTTGATACAAAGAAGATTGCCCCGATTCATCAGGCAGGCGGTGCTTATTATCTGGAACTGTTTCACGGTTCTACGATTGCCTTTAAAGATATGGCACTTTCGATCCTTCCCTATTTGATGACAACAGCAGCGCGGATGAATCAGATCCAGGATGAAATTGTGATTCTGACCGCTACTTCTGGTGATACTGGAAAGGCTGCGTTAGCTGGTTTTGCGGATGTACCGGGGACACGGATTTTGGTCTTTTTCCCGGACGGCGGGGTCAGTCCCATCCAAAAGATGCAGATGGTGACACAGAAGGGCGCAAACTGTAAGGTTACCGCAGTGAAAGGAAACTTTGACGATTGCCAGACGGGTGTGAAGACGATTTTCAATCATAAGGAGTTGAAAGCAGAGATGGCACAGCATGGATTCCGTTTTTCTTCGGCTAATTCGATCAACATCGGACGTCTTGTTCCTCAGATTGTGTACTATGTATATAGCTATGCTGCGATGCTGGAAGAAGGTGTGCTGAAAAATGGTGATCCGTTAAATGTAGTTGTTCCCACGGGTAATTTCGGTAATATTCTGGCAGCATATTATGCGAAGCAGATTGGTGTACCGCTTGGCAAGTTGATTTGTGCATCCAATGAAAATAAGGTACTGTTTGATTTCTTCCAGACGGGTGTGTATGACCGCAATCGAGAATTTGTCCTGACGACTTCTCCTTCGATGGATATTTTGATTTCCAGTAATCTGGAGCGTTTGATTTTCCAGATTGCTGGTGAAGATGCGCAGAAAAATGTTGCCATGATGGCTTCTTTAAGTCAGGATGGTAAGTATGAGATCACCGCAGAGATGAAAGAAAAGCTGCATGATTTTTATGCGGGATTTGCATCGGAAGATGAAACCGCAGAGGAAATTGCTGCTGTTTATCAGGAAGCAGATTATATTTTAGATACCCATACAGCAGTTGCCAGCTTTGTATACCGTCAGTATCAGAAGGAGACGGCAGATGCGGCACCGGCTGTTATCGCATCGACGGCGAGCCCTTATAAATTTGCACGAAGCGTTTTAACTGCAATTGATGCGAAGTATGATGCATTAGGGGATTTTGAACTGATCGATGTGCTTTCTGAATTATCCGGTACCTCAATTCCGCGGGCAATCCAGGAAATCCGGGATGCAGAAGTGCTTCACCAGGGTGTATGCGAAATCCAGGAAATGGAAGCGGTTGTTAAGGCATTTTTAGGGGTGCAGTAAAGCAGTGAAAAGTTGTCTAAAAAGCTGATGGAAAGCAAAAATTTAACTTGATAAAATTTTGAAATTGGTATATACTATTTTCAATCAAATCGGTTGAATCTCCCACATTTACAGCTGGGAAGATGAAGCCTGAGATGTTCGATACGGTCCTGTTATTTTGAACCTACATTACTTTAAACGGGATTCCTATATTTTAAGACGGATGTCGGGCCTCCTTCGAGTGGATGGCAGATGTCTTAGTGCGGTTGCCCACCTGGCATTAGCTAGGAGTCAAAGTGCAGGATTCGGCATTTTGGGTGTTTATCCATTGTGTAACAGATTGATGATCTAATATGGATAGAGAGAAAAGGAGTTGTTGCAGAGTTGCTCTGTGGCAGCTTCTTTTTTGTTATGTGCCTAACGGTGCATATTTCTGCCGGGGAGTTCTAAATTTGTCTAGTAGTAAGAAGATAGAGGAAGATAAGGGGTTCTGCTGTGAGGTGAAATGGATTAGAGCCGACTCCGTTTGCGAGGTGTTGTCACGTTTGATGACATGGAATCGCATCTGGAATCGGCTCCGTGTGTTTAAAATAGGTAGATTTCGTTTATAACTGCGGTCCAGCGCTTACCAGTGCTTTTCCGGCTTCATTTCCTTCGTATTTGGAGAAGTTCTGAATAAAGCGGCCTGCCAAGTCTTTGGCTTTTTCTTCCCATTCAGCAGCTTCTGCGTAGGTGTTGCGGGGATCTAAGATGTTTGTATCGACACCGGGCAGCTCCAGCGGTACTTCGAAATTGAAGTAAGGAATGGTTTTGGTAGCAGCCTTTTCGATTGAACCATCTAAGATTGCATCGATAATACCACGGGTATCTTTAATGGAGATTCGTTTGCCTGTGCCGTTCCAGCCAGTATTGACCAGATAAGCCTTGGAACCGTTTTCTTCCATCTTTTTCACCAGTTCTTCTGCATATTTGGTAGGATGCAGTTCCAGGAAGGCCTGTCCGAAGCAAGCAGAGAAGGTCGGTGTCGGTTCTGTGATGCCGCGTTCGGTACCTGCAAGTTTTGCTGTGAAACCGGATAAGAAGTAATATTTAGTCTGTTCCGGTGTCAGAATGGAAACCGGAGGCAGGACGCCGAATGCATCAGCAGATAAGAAGATAACATTCTTTGCAGCAGGAGCTGCGGAAATCGGGCGTACGATATTTTGAATATGGTCGATCGGATAGGAAACACGGGTGTTTTCGGTTACGCTCTTGTCTGCGAAATCAATCTTACCGTTTGCATCCAGTGTTACATTTTCCAGCAGTGCATTGCGCTTGATGGCATTGTAGATATCCGGTTCGGATTCTTTGTCCAGATTAATGACTTTTGCATAGCAGCCGCCTTCGAAGTTGAAGACCCCATTGTCATCCCAGCCATGTTCATCATCACCGATCAGGAGACGTTTCGGATCGGTGGATAAGGTGGTTTTTCCAGTTCCGGATAATCCGAAGAAAATTGCGGTGTTTTTGCCCTGCAAGTCTGTGTTGGCGGAGCAGTGCATAGAAGCGATACCTTTTAAGGGTAAGTAATAGTTCATCATGGAGAACAGACCTTTTTTCATCTCACCGCCGTACCAGGTATTGATGATAACCTGTTCGCGGCTGGTAATATTGAAAGCAACGGCTGTTTCAGAGTTCAGTCCCAATTCTTGGTAGTTTTCTACTTTTGCTTTGGAAGCATTGTAAACAACAAAATCTGGTTCAAATGCTTCTAATTCTTCTGCTGTCGGTGTGATAAACATATTTTTTACAAAATGCGCCTGCCAAGCCACTTCCATGATGAAACGGATCGCCATGCGGGTTTCTTTGTCTGCACCGCAGAATGCATCAACAACAAATAATTTTTTATTGCAAAGCTCTTTTTGTGCAATTTCTTTTAAATCAGTCCAGACTTCCTGTGAAATCGGATGGTTGTCATTGGGATATTCTTCGCTTGTCCACCATACGGTGTCTTTGGAATTTTCATCCATGACCAGATATTTGTCTTTGGGAGAACGTCCCGTATAGATGCCTGTCATAACATTGACAGCACCCAGTTCGCTGACCTGTCCTACTTCAAAGCCAGTCAGCCCTGCTTTGGTTTCTTCTTCGAATAAAACATCGTAAGAAGGGTTATACACCATTTCTGTTGTACCGTGAATACCGTAAATTTCTAAATTTACTAAAGCCATCGTTTGATTACCTCTTTCTTTGATTTTAGAATGATTTTCCAGCATTGTATCTGAAATCTGCTAAAAAATCAATTCGTTTTCTGTTCATTATTATACAGGATAATTGGAAAAATGTATATTATAAAAAATGCATATAAAAATAATCAAATGAAGACATTTCCTCACGAAAAGATACATTTGTATGACATCTTTGAAAAGTTTTTAGAACAATCTGCGATTAAGGAAGAAAAGATTCTTTTGTTTCAAAATATGATATGGGGTCGAAATCTGCATAATTGAATAGTTTCTTTCATAAATACAGAACGAAGGAGTAGAAAAGGCAAAGGAGAATGGTATGTGGAAGCAATTGCAGTTTCCGACGAAACTCTGTCTGATTCTTTTTTTACTGCTGTGTGTGAAGGTGCTGCTGGTCACGGGAGCAGATGCGATTGCAAAACAAAGGGAACAGGACTTGGCACAGAACGTGGATTCGGTGTGTGTAGGATCAGAAGACCGGCAGTTCGGGAAGACAAGAACGGGGAAACTAGATGGAAAAGAAGTCGTTTTAAGCCAGGATCAGCAGACAGCAGGTAAAAATGGTGCCGAAGCAGAAAAGATAGAGGCAACGGACGAAAACAGTGCAGAAGCAGAGAAAATACAGGCAGCTGCTGTAGTTCGGATTCGGATCAGCGATTCTTTGGGGAATCCATTTCATGAAAATCTAACGCTTACGGGAACGGCAGATTTTGTGGTAGGTGCAAAGGGAGAGCAGGAGACCTATGCGAAAGGCACAGCGTTGGAATTGGCGGATTATTTTACCCAAAAGAAGCTGACCGATTGTCGGGTGGAATTGCAGAAAAATCCAGAAAATACGAAAAAATGCTGCGTGGATCAGTCGGTTTCTGCAAGAGTTTTGGAGAATGCGTCAGAAAGTTCGGAGTGTTTTGCAAGGATTTCAGAGGATTCTATAGGGGGAGAAAAGGATTCCACAGCGGTTTCGGGAATTTGCTGTCTTTCCCTTGAAAAAGGGGGCGTGCATCCGGTTTATCCGGGGGCTCTCCTGATTCATTGGGATGCGGAAAAACAGGCGTTTACGCTGATTAATGAAGTGGCGATGGAATGGTATCTGCCGGGGGTGGTTTCTTCGGAAATGCCGGATTCATTTGGCTTGGAAGCCCTGAAAACACAGGCTGTTTGCGCACGGTCGTATGCAGCAGCTGTTGTCGCGCAAAAGAACAGGAAACAAGCGGAGAAAACCGCAGAAGAAACAAGCGAAGATAGCGAAGAATTCGGTTCTTCCTGGGATTTGGAGGATACCACGAATGACCAGGTTTATATGTCTGGGAAAGTGGACTGGCAGGCAGTTTTAGCTTGCACAGAAACGAAAGGAGAAATGCTGTATGAAAAGGGAACACTTGTAAAGCCGCATTATTATTCGACTTCCTGGGGAGAAGCGGCCGATGGTGCTGTTTTCCAGAAGAAAAGCTTTCAGACGTTAAAGGTTTTGGAGGCTTCTGCTTTGGATTTGTCCCAGGAAGCAATCCGTGCAAAGAACCAGGAGTTTATCCAGGCATATCGGCAAATGCACGATGCATACGATGCCAGTTCCCCCTGGTTTCGGTGGAGCGCGTCTCTTTCGCTCGCAAAGCTGGGCGAAGAAAATGTGAAGGAAATCTGGGTGACAGAACGGGGAAAGGGCGGTTATGTATCGGAATTGCTCTTGTGGGATAAACATGGGGAAGCCAGACGGGTTTCTGGTGCAGCGGCCGTCCGGGAAGCGTTGGGAAGTGAGGAGACCGTGTATTCTTTACAGGATGGAAGTACACGGAAAGGTCTTTCGATTTTACCCAGTGCATTTTTTTATTTGGAAGAAGGGGAGGTCACACAGGAGAAAACCGTGCGGATTTATGGCGGTGGTTTTGGACATGGTTATGGAGTCAGTCAGTATGGAGCCGCTGAAATGGCAAAAGAAGGGAAGTTGTATCGGGAAATTTTAGCCTATTATTATCCAAATGCAGAAGTATTTTAAAATTGTTTGAAAAAATACGCAATTGGAACAAATAGGATTGACAGATTTCGGCAAGTTGCCCTATAATTAACTCTTGAATAAGGATGGATAAGAACAGAGGAAGATACTGTTCTGGAAGGAGTATTTATGCAGAAAATCAAGATGACCACACCTCTGGTAGAGATGGATGGCGATGAGATGACCAGAATTCTGTGGAAGATGATCAAGGAGGAATTGATTCTTCCGTTTGTCGACCTGAAGACAGAATACTATGACTTGGGACTGGAATATCGGGAGCAGACAAAAGATCAGGTAACGTTTGATTCTGCTTATGCCACGAAGAAATATGGTGTTGCGGTAAAATGTGCAACGATCACACCGAATGCAGCGCGTGTAGAAGAATATAATCTGACGCAGATGTGGAAAAGTCCCAACGGAACAATTCGTGCAATCTTAGATGGTACTGTGTTCCGTGCACCGATTTTAGTAAAGGGATTGGATCCGTATGTTCCGACCTGGACAAAACCGATCACCATTGCAAGACATGCCTATGGCGATGTATATCGTGCAGTGGAAATTAAAGTTCCGGATGCTGGAAAGGCTGAATTAGTTTACACCGATAAAAATGGAACAGAAATCCGGGAGACGATTCATGAATTTGAAGGACCGGGTATCATCCAGGGAATGCATAATATCAACCATTCCATCGAAAGCTTTGCGCGCAGCTGCTTTAACTTTGCACTGGATACGAAGCAGGATCTGTGGTTTGCAACAAAGGATACGATTTCAAAGAAATACGACCACACGTTTAAAGATATTTTCCAGGAAATTTTTGATGCCGAATATCAAGCGAAATTTGAAGAGGCGGGAATTGAGTATTTCTATACCTTGATTGACGATGCGGTAGCACGTGTGATC
>CAZTHP010000014.1:0-39550 GCA_964613155.1 uncultured Lachnospiraceae bacterium
CCGAAAGATCGAGCAAAAGAGCAGAATCACAGCTGCGATTGCCGGAAAGATCCAGTAATCGCAGGGGATATCGAGCAGAGACTGCATACTGAAAAATACGCCCACAAAGAGCAGCAGCCCTGCAAAGACTTCATATAAGACCTGTAAGAAGTTCTGTTTCGCTGTGACTGCTTCTTCCGGGAAAGAAAGCTCCAATCCGCTTTCTTTTTCTTTCTTCTGGAAATGCTTTACGGCTTCTTCCAGCTGTTTTCTTTGACTGACTAATATCTTTCTCATAAGTTTGTCTCTCTTTTACTAAAGTAGATCACGGTCAGGGCACCCAGTGCCAGGATCAGGACCGTCATCCCGACTTTTACACTTGATGTAGACGCATGCATCTGCTGTTCTTCCTGTTCCGCCTGCTCTTTGGATTCTTCCTCCGAGAGCGTCGTTTCTTCCTCGGGGCTTTCTTCCGCCGCAGAAGATTCTTCCGATTCTGCCGCACTGCTGCTTTCCTTGGATTCTTCGGATTCTTTTACAGTATCTTTGTTCGTCTTATCAACCTTTACTGCGTCATTTCTTCCCAGAGCCGTTACTTTCCGATCTCCATCATCGCCTTTGGCGGAAGAACCATCAATTCGATCTGGTGTAATAATCTGCGGTTTGTTGTAACTTCCCAAAGCAGATGATGTACCGGAACCAAAATTCTGCCCCTGCTGGTTCTGCTGACTGTTAGAATTATTTGAATTGTTGGAATTATTTGAATTATCCTGGTCAACTTGTCCTAATTTCGGCTTTTCTGTCTTAATCTTCAAGTACATGGTCTTACTGGACGCTGCATAATACTCGGTTTCTGCTAAACGCGTCAAGATCGTATATTCTTTATTGGCTTTTAAATTCTTAAAGACCCCTTTTTTATTCCAGGTCGTACCGCCATCTGCGGAATACTCCTGACCTTTGACGGTATGAACTGTAATCGAGGTGTCTGTTGCATCTTTTTTGACAACTGCTTTGAGCTTTTCGGGATTTTCGCCCTTTCCAACAACCAGCTTATACTTCACCGTTGCTTCGCCGTAAGCATCATCGCCTGCCTTTGTTACCGTAATATACGTCGTACCGGGATAGTGAATCGTGATCGTACCATCCTTAGCAACGGTTGCAACCTTTTTATCGGAAGATTTATACGTAATCGCACCGGTTCCAGCACCACCGGAAATATTCAGCTTAAACGGTTTAGAGCCGTAGACCTTATGAGTTGTCGAAACCAGCAGATCATCCTGCTTTTTCTTCTTAGCCTGAAGATCCCACAGTACCCCTTTTCCATTTCGGTAGTTTGTGACCGTTCCTGCCAGATAAGAAGGCGAAAAATCAGCAACCAGAGTTACTTTCTCTGCGGGAAGGACATAATCATATTCCGCTTTGCCGTTTTTTAAGGAAACCGTATCCAGCAGCTGGCCGGGATTACTGTCTGTCACCGCTTTGAAGGTAATCTTTCCTTGGATATCCTTTACTGGTTCTGTCTTTCCCGGAAAATACAGCTGCACCGTCAGACGAATGGTATCACCTACGGCACTGTTCTCTGTCATATTCGAAGTCAGCTCCACATTCGGTGTCACCTGATCGATGTAAAACTGTACCGGACTGGAATAGGATGCTCGATGTCCCGCATCGCCTTTATAATAGACTTCTACCCAATAACGCCCGCAGTCAACTGGCGCGGATTTTAAATAATCCGACTCACTCGGCGCTGTATCCTGCGCACTGTTACATTTATAATATGTATAACGCAGTTCTGGATTGGAAACCTCGTTTCCGGTATCGTATTCCTGTACTCGAACCTCCAGAAAATCGTCTCCATCAACTGCTTCTCCGTTGTACGTATGAGAAGCCTTTACCTTTACACGTACAACGGTCTTTTTCTGTCCTTGTAAGGTACTGTCTGACTCAGACGGTTCTTCCGTCGAATTGTCTGTATCTGATGTTTCTTCTTTCTCCCGCACAGCGGCATTGCCCGCCTTTGCTTCCAATGCCGGAGCAAAAGGCAGACAACAAGCTGCACACAAAACAAAACAAAGAGAAAGGAGTGTTCCTATCTTCCATATGTTTTTGAAATTCATGATCATGTTCTCCTACCAGCTAAAGTCTTTGCCGCCATTCATCGTATAGCCAATTCGGATTTCATCGCCATCCTGCAAGAGAGCTGCTCCCATACCGTAGTTCGGAATCTCGCCATTTACGCCATACATCCAACCGGACATAGAGCCATAATCTCCTGCACATAAGGTTCCTTCGTTGCCGATGTTTAAGTTACCAATGCCGACAAAGTAGAAGGATTCTGCGGTTCCCTCACCGATACAGTCGTATCCTTCTGCTTCCAGCACACGCTTCAGCACCGTACATGCGTTATCTCCTTCATAGATATCGACTTTGGAAGCTGGAATGATATATCCCAGCATGGGTGCTCGTACCGAAATGATCACTTTTCCAATTGGCTCACCATCTTTTACGTATTCGCAGTAAACTTTCATCTGGTAAATTGCTTCATTGCCTTCGTCATCAACCAGTGTAAAGGTCAGCGTATTCTCACCCTCACGCATCTGCATCCGATAGGTGATCCGCTTAGTGTTCACATTATCTTCCCGCAGTATCGAAACATTCTTTCGGCTGCCATTTAATTTGATCAGCAAATATTCAGATGACAGGCTATTGCCTTTATAATCTGTGAGCCATACATCAAAGTTTTTATACTTTCCTCGAACCGTCTCACCATTTAGCAGAGACGTTCTTAAGTTCGGCAATTTTTCAACATCCACATCATCGTCTTTATCGTCATCTTTTCCATCATCCTTGTCATCTCCCGGATCTACTGCCGGAGGTTCATCCTTTCCGACGGGGTTGTAGTAGATGGAAAAGCTGTAGCTTAAGGTTTCGACATCATCAGACGCTTTCAGATGGATCAGATTCTCGCCTTCGGAAAGCGTTACTTTATAATAATGGTTCGCACCTGCTTTGACGATCTTATCTTCTAACTTAACTGTTAATTCGGCTTTTCCCTGGTTACTCAGCGCATACGCCAAGAACGTAAAGGAAGGACTCTGTGTCTCCCAGCCATCGATCAGGTCAGTACGCACTTCCAACGCACTTGCCGGCGCAAAGTAAGCAACCTGATAGGTCTGCGCTTCCATATATGGATTAGTCGCAGAAGGATCCAGCACAATCGTATTAATGCCTTCTTCCAGCGTTACACTATATTCAAAGTCAGATGCATCTGTGATGACCTGTCCATTGACTCTAACTGTCAGTTCCTTCTGACTTTCATCGGACATCAGCAAGCTGGCATAGAATAAGAAGGTCGGTTCTTCCACTTCCAGTTCCCGGTTGTCCAGATCGGTTACGATCGTAGCACCTTTTAAATCCAGTGTGATCGCATACGCTTCCTCGCGGCTCATACCTTCATAAGTCGCTGCGATCTTAATCGTATTATCACCGTTTTGCAGACGCACAACGTATACATTTTCTTCTTCCTGTGAACACTCTTTGCCATTTAATGTTACCGTTACAGGCACATCCTCTCCCTGATATCTCGCATAAGCCGTAAAGGCTAAATCTGCCTCCGAAAGCGTCATATCATCCTGCAGATCGGTGTAAATAACGATGCGTTCACTTTCCAGATAAACGGTATAAGAACGACTGATGGAAAATTCTTCTTCGCCGTCGCGCTGATAGCTGCACGTAACCTTGATCGTATTCTCCCCTTCAGAAAGTGTTACAATACCGTGATTCTGAAATCCCGGCCAGACTTCTCCATTCAGAAAAATCTGCTGATTGACGATCGGAACTTCTGTCTGAAGCTGAATGACTTCAAATTCATAATCCGCAGCGGTTACGATCTCGCCGTCGGTGATACTGGTCGTAAACCAGTTATTGCCCTCGCCATCACCTTCTTTGATATTCTCCTCGTCGCCCTTACCATCGGTCGCATTGCTGTTTTTATCACTCTCACCCGTTCCGTTTTTGTCCGTTTCACCGGAGCTATTCTCGGAATCGTTGGTTTTATTTTCCTTATCTTTTTCCCTCTCCTGCTGCAATTCCTGACTCTGCGGAAGGTATTCCTCCAGCGTCGAAGCCGTGATCTGCTTATCATCCTCTAAAACTTCTCCCAGCGGATTCTCCGGCTCGGCCAGACTGCGGTTATCAAGCGAAAACTTCGCTCCGCAGGTTGTCAGCAAAAGGGAAAAGAGGATGCAAAGAACTAAAAGCTTCTTCGCATATCTCTTTTTCCGATTGTTCATGTACTTTCTCCCCTCGATCCTCTCGATTTTACTGTACTTGTTACCTGTTCTACCTTTTTACTTCTCTTGTACCAGTTTTTATACTGTATTTCTGCCAGAAATCCTGTAAATTTCCCTTTTCGATCGCTGGAAAACCAGCCGGATCATGGCATTCCATTTCAAATCTCTACCTTACTTTTTCTTAATCTGTACGGTGCTGCTGTAGCTGGTGTAAACGGTCTGACTGCCGCCTTTCCAGTAACAGCGGATCTTGTAATAGTAGACTTTGTTATTCTTAATGCTCTTATCGTTATAAGAAACAGTTGTTGGCTTTTTGATCGTAGCAATCTTCTTGAAACCGCTGCTCTTGCTGGTGCTTCGATAGATTTCATAACCCGTTGCTTTGCTGACTTTCTTCCAGGTCAGTTTTGCCGCAGTCTTACTGCTGCGCACTGCTTTGAATGAGCTTACCTTCGAAGGAATTAAAATCTCAACGATACTGCTTGCTGCCGAAGTCAGCTTTGCATTGGTATTTTCTGCTACTACTTTATAATAATAGTTCTTATTGTTTGAAATTTTGGCATCGGTGTAGCTTGTCTTTGCCAGTGTTGCAACCTTTGTATAAGTGCCGTTTTTCTTTGTGGCACGCCAAACATTGTAACGTGTCGCGCCGCTGACTGCTTTCCAACTGACTTTCACCGATTTATCACTTGCTTTTTTCACGGTCAGACCGCTAACTTTTTTCAGTGGAACCGTTGCTTTGACCGCTTTGGTGGCATCACTCTTTGCCCCTTTACCGGAAACTGCAACGACTTTATAGTAATAGGTCGTTCCATCGGCTGCTTTTTTATCCTGATAAGAAGTTGTTGTGCTGGTTCCCAACAGGGTAAACGTACCGGTGGAAAACGTATTGCGGTACACTTCGTATTTCACTGCACCAACTGCCGCAGTCCAGGTTAAAGTCACACCTGCGCCGCTTTTTCCAGTTGCTTTGACTGTTTCGACTTTCCCAAATTCAATCTTACAGGACGCGCTTTCGCTCATCGCACTGTTGTAAGTCTGATCGGAATAAACAGCAACAACCTGATAGGTGTAATCCACATCGGGTGTCAAATTACTGTCTACTTTAATTGAAGTATTGGCACTTCCGATATAAATTGGAGTTCCGCCGTTTTCAGAACGATATACTTCATAGGAAACGGCATTTTTCACCAGTGACCAGCTGATCTCGATGGAATTACTGTACTGCTGCGTTGCCGTTACATTCTTCGGAGCCGGCAGTCTTACGATAACTGGCAGACTGATCTCAGCTGTCACCATCGAATCATTGCCATTGGCATCGGAATCGATCGCGGTAGCTGTAATCGTAGTCATACCCGGTCTCTTTAATTCCAGATGGAATCCATCACGACCGCTTAATTTGTTGATTCCTACGATCTGATCGTTTGCACTTTTATAGGTTAAATCCTGATTCAGCGCATACACAGGTTCTACGGCTACTTTGATATCCATCCCTTCGCCAACCGTACCTTCGATCGAAGTCTGCGCCGGTGTGATCACAGAAACCTGCTGGATGTCATGCATCTTTTTCTTTGCCAGACGCAGTTTATACTGTACCGTCGCATCGAGTGCCTGTTTTCCGATTTCGGTCAAAGCTGCAAACTTTTCTGTTGCTTCTTCAACTGCTTCTTTATGTTCAATCGTCAGATCCGCCGGATCGGGAAGTGCCGAAACTAGTTTCTGTACTTCCAGACCTTCTACCCATTCATTCGCCTGATCTAACATGGAAACATCACAAAGAGACTCAACCCAGATCTTTTCTCGTTTTCCCATCTGTTCATATAAAGATCGAATCTCGTCTAATTCTTTTAAATCTTCTGCTTTTAATTTCGGCAGGGAAATTGCAGCGATCGTATCCTTCACCCGCTTCATGGTAGCCGTGATCGGGATGCGCTTACTATCTGCCATCTCCAAATATGGTTCGTCATTCCACTCCGGTCGGTCTTCCGCATAGTAAATTGTTGCGGTCTTTCCAAATACCTCCAGCTCTTTGCTGCCGAAGGGAATCGGACCTTCTACCGAAAACCATTCAATCCCGCCGCAATTTTCCAGTGCGCCCGATGCAATTCGGGTAACCGATGCCGGAATTGCCAGATATTCGGCTTCAAACAGACCACGAAGGATCGTTGTCTGCTCTTTATCAAATAAAATATTATACTGCATTGTATAATACGGGTTATCTTTATCCACTACGATCTGTGACAGTCTATGCGCATTCGTCACTTTATCCGTATGTAAGAAGCTTTCACTCTCAAACTGCACCTGCTTTCCCAACTGCAGATATTCCAGATATAAAAATCCCTCAACTCGGTCGCTACCGTAATAGTTTGCACTTATATTGCAGAACTGATTTGCTCGTAAAACCAGGGGCTTCTCGCCATTTTCAAAAATCAGTCGTTTTAACGCAGTCACATTGTAGATTGCCTGATTTTCAATTGATGTCACACTTCCAGAAATCGTCAGTTCTTCCAGCGATTTGAGGTTGTAGATCGCACTGGCTTTGATGGTCTTGACATTCGCACCGATGCGCAGGGACTGAATGTTCTCATTGTCGCAGATCGCACCACTCTCGATCGTTGTAACCGGAAGTCCTTCAAACATATCCGGAATTACAACATTCGTCTCGCTTCCTTTATAAGCGATCAGGGATGCTTCCTTATTATTGACAACACTGTAATAAAATCCTTTTTCATCTTTTCCGTCGGATGCTGCTTCTACCTGTTTCATGTCGTTCCAGCTTCCAAACGGCATACTGACAGGCATATACGAAATGCCAAGAGCCAAAATCAAGCTCCATGCAAGCATTCTCATGCCTCGCTTTTTGTGTTTCATTTGGTAACTCCTCCTATTCTTTGCATTGTCTTTCCAACTTCGTCTCAACTTCGTTCCAAAAATTTCAATTTTACCTTATTATCCTTTTATACTTTATCATATTTCTACAAATGACAGTGAAACTGACCGACCATCTTTCTCAGGATTTTCCTATGATACAAACCGACCATTTCAACGGGATTCGCCCCCTGTTTCGTTGATTCTTGCGTTTTGCTGTGATATAGTATATTTTCAGAGAGGATATGTACAGCTATGTACAGCAGTATGGAGCATCATACTTGATGGCATGTACAACCAAATTGTGACGATCCTATAATTGATTCACCCAACTTCCGTCACAGCTTCAATTTTTATTTTTTATTTATTTTATGGAGGTATTCCCATCATGATGGAAAAACAACAGGCTATTATAGCGGAATTAAAGAAAGTAATCAGTGGTAAAGATGCTGTCCTCGCCAAAGTGTTAATGGCGTTTCTGGCACAGGGACATGTTCTTCTGGAAGATATCCCTGGTGTAGGTAAGACAACTCTGGCACTGGGCTTTTCAAAATCTATGGGTCTGGATTACAAGCGTGTACAGTGTACACCCGACGTTATCCCTTCTGATATCGTAGGTTTCACGATTTATAATAAAGATACTGGTATGTTAGAATATAAAGAAGGCGCGATCATGTGTAACCTGTTCCTGGCAGACGAAATCAACCGTACTTCCAGTAAGACACAGTCAGCCCTCCTGGAGGTTATGCAGGAAGGTAATGTTACAGTAGATGGTACGACTTATCCCGTTCCCAAACCGTTCAGCGTTATCGCAACACAGAACCCCATGGGCTCTGCTGGTACCCAGATGCTTCCCGAAGCACAGCTTGACCGTTTTATGATCAGCTTACAGATGGGTTATCCGGATTTCGAAAGTCAGATTGATATTTTCAAGAACCGTCAGAAATCTGACCCGCTTGAAAAAGTAGAACAGGTTGTTACCTGCGAAGAACTGATCGCGATGCAGAAAGAAGTCAATGATATTTATTTAAATGATGAAATGCTGGCTTATATTACACGCCTGATGGAAGCAACCCGTGCACATGAATGGGTACGTCTTGGTGTCAGCCCTCGTGGTGGCCTTTCCCTTTACTCCATGGCGAAAGCACACGCTTACTTTAACAATAGAGATTATGTCATTCCAGAAGATGTGATGGATGTTTTTGTAGATGTATGTAAACACCGTCTTGTTTTAAATTCTAAGGCACGTGTAAACAATACGACTCCTGCTGATATTCTCAGACAGATCTTGAAGGAAACAGAAACTCCTGCATACGAATAGGAGGCTGCTATGTTAAAAAATAGAATTGCGGCTGTCTGTTGGCTGCTCTTTCTCTTGATCTATGGCATTGCATCCGATTCGTATCTGATCTTGCCTTTGCTGGTCATTTCCGTCGGAATGGCCATCTATCTGGCAGCGAGTGTTTATATCGCACCGAAATATCTGAAGATTTCTCTGGATATTGACGGCGACACCCGCAAATTTACGCAGATCAACGGCAACCTGGTTTTAAAAAACCATGCGTATATGCCGATTGCAAAAGCGTCCTTGATGTTGAACTGTGAGAATATCCTGACCGGTGAAAAGGAACAGATTCCGATCACGTTTTCCATTCGTGACCGCTACGCTGAGACTGTTACCTGGAATTTTCAAAGTCATTACTGCGGAAAGATTCGTTTTTTCGTTGAAAGAGTTTCCATCAGCGATGCGCTGGGAATCTTCGAGAAGACATTTCCGGTTGAATTGACACAGGATATCCTGGTTATGCCGGATTCATTCTATACTTATGTAGATATTACCAATCGTAATGTCCCCAATATGGACAGCGATTATTATTCTGATACAAAGAAGGGCTTTGATGCCGGTGAAACGTTTGGTATCCGGGATTATGTGCCCGGTGACAGTACGAAGTTTATTCACTGGAAGCTGAGTACCAAATTAGACCGCGTGGTAATCCGAGAATTGGGCTTCCCGATTCAGAACTCCATCGCACTTTTCCTGGAAACGAGTTATCTGGAACAGGATATTCCTCCGGAAAGTATTGATGCGATGATCGAAGTGCTTGCTTCGGTATCGGGTTCTCTCTGCGAACAGCAGATTGAGCATCATATCATCTGGTATGACCACGATTCGATGCAGATTTTAGATTACCGAATTTTAGATGAAGAAGTTCTGACCGAGGTTCTGACGCTTTTGATTTCTGAAAGACGAAGCGCCGATCCGGAATCAGTCATTACTCGTTATCTGGATGCGTATCGAGAATACAAATACGCACATACCGTGTATATTTCCTCCTACGTTTCCGAATATGATATGACACAGTTGCAAAATATCAGCAGTATCACCGTTTTACAGGCTGCGTACGACAATATGCCGCCCAGTGAAGCGATGATTCCCGGCAACATCAGTGTTATTCCGTTCTATCCTTCCAGCATGAAGGAGGAACTGGCCCAGCTGAATATCTAACGTTTTTTGCGTTAGATTTCTATATAAAACGTCTCAACTCAATACCTATTTAAAAAAGGCAATGGAAATGCCCCGTGAAGATTTCGCTTCACGGGGCATTTTCATTTACCATAATTCTGCATGATATATCCGCACCTATAAGATATGTACATCACTTTGTGTATACATACTTCATAATACTGTACTCTATATACTTTCCGTAATAAGGAAAAGCTACTTCGAACCTACTTTGAAGCAGAAGTTTAAGCAACATTACTTCGAGATTCTTAACACTTCCAGCTGAGAAAACTGCATTATTTTAATGGTACATACAGATAAATTTTGCTGTTGACATAGCGTTCAAATGTCAACCGTTCTAAATCAACCAGTTCAATATGCTCTTTAATCCAGCCATAAAATACACATCGTGTGTACATCCGTAAGGTTTCGACGATATGATCTTCATCGGAAAACTTATCGGTTTCAAAGATTGCGTATTTCCCACCTTCCAAAGTTACCTGCTTCATATCCGGCGGTACATCTTCGGTAAATTCTTTGACAACCGGCCCCAGAATATATTCGGATTCCATCGTTTCATTGTCCGAGTACCAGAGCGCAATCTTGTCTTCCCGCTGTTCTACGTTGCAGGAAAAGCGTGTATTTTTCAGGCAGGGAAAGTCTTTTCCCATCCAATACGTAACC
The DNA here is from genome assembly GCA_964613155.1 of uncultured Lachnospiraceae bacterium. Lineage (GTDB taxonomy): Bacteria > Bacillota > Clostridia > Lachnospirales > Lachnospiraceae > TWA4. The sequence goes on from CAZTHP010000014.1 coordinate 10,327, forward strand.
TGCGCTGCTACATCCACATCTGCATCTTTCGAAGGAAAGACGGTGTGACCGATCATCTTCATCGCTTTGAGTGTTACTACGCAGAAATTCAAATATTCTTTAAATTCGCTGTAATACTCTGCTAAATTGACACTGGAGAAGATTCCTTTGCTGTAAACAGCCGGTGACATATTAAATTCCTTTTCAAATGCTTTTTTAAACCCCGTATAGGTCTTATAACCGTACATTTCTGCTGCTACTACATAATCCATCCCTTCTCGGATTTTCTCTGCGATCAGCGTTAATTTACGTTTCCGGATATAATCAGATACCGACATATTGTAGTAGTGGCGAAATACCCGTTTAAAATGAGTCTCAGAATAATGAAATTTCTGCGCCAGGGAAGCGGTCGTCAGGTTGGATAAAATATTGGCATTGATATATTCTGTCCAGGTATCGATTCCATAAACGGTTTCGGCAGATTCTTCTTTCTCGCGATCTAAAAGAGCAAGACAATAGTAGGCTTTTCCGTCCTTGATTCCTTCAAAGCTGTAGCCTTGCAAATCAACGCTTTCTTCATGTCTGGGAATCCAAACCAAATGAACATAATGGATGAGGTTTTTCATTTCTTCTGCCAGATTTTCGCCATCGCTGCTTTGCTTCATGGAAAAGACCATATAACGACTTCCGGATATCACGATTTTCTCCATATCTTCCGGCATATCCGCATTCCACTCGCCAGCTTTGCCCTGCATGTAACGGGAATTGTAATCGTCATCATGCCACCAGAGTGCAATGCTGGTTTCGTCTTTTCGAAAGTTCATTTGATAATTCCGAACCATTACGTCGATGGAAGAATATAAATCTTCGCTGTTGTGAATGACCGCTTTTGCAACTACGTTAAACGGCCCTATGTACGATTCATACGTCCTGATCTGATTTCGAAGCAACGGTCTTTCCGCCGGAATAAGGGCTGTACTTTGTATGAATTGGTTCTGATCGCCTCCTTCTATGAGCTTTTGAAGTTTTACTCTCCGTCCTAAATAAGAAGATAAATTCTCCTTGTAATAGCACTGAAACATCCAGCTGATGCTCTCTCCATTGTAAGAATAAAACTTGCCCAGACTCTCTGCGTTAAACTTTTCGTCCAGATGTTGATTCATATATAAAATACAATCTTTCATCATTTCTCTATAGTTCATTTTCATTGTACATCATCTCCGTCCGTCGCTTATTTCTTTTTCTTTCGAACGACCCCTCCTACGATTATGATGCAAACCAAAACTACTCCTACCGCGATCACTGCAGGCATCTTCCATCCATCTGATGCAGAATTTGTCTGTGATTTTACCGGTCCCTCATACGTTGTAAAATCATACAATCTGCCGTCTCCATCGGATGCTTTCTTTGCGGCATTCAACGCTAACAGCGCCTGCTCTGTTGCCATCAGATTGCCAGCACCCTCTGACATGCTATGCATATAAGTACCATCGTCCAGACGGAACAGATTCAATCCGTCTAACACAGTCATACCATTTTTGATCAAACGTTCCTCTGTATTGATATCAATTCCCAGAGCACTCATCGCTAAAAGTACCTGAGAAGATGATTCGCTGCTCTCAACTCCGACACAGGCAAATGTTGCATAATCAGACATCTGCTCGGACAGCCAGTTAATGGCACGGTCAATTGCTTCTTTTACAGCGTCCTGATCCTGATAGGGTGCAAGTGCCTGTAAAACCATCGCAGTGATATCAACATCCGCTTCTGCCCCTTCATCCAAAGCAAATGCACCATTCTCCAGCTGTGCATCTAAAATGGCATCTAAAATGACTTCTCTGGTAACTTCTTCGCCTGCCGGAACTTCATAATTCATTGCATCTAATACAAATAATGCATAAATGTAACCATTGATACCCTGCTTGCCCAGTGCCAGTTTGGTCTTTCCATCTTTTCCCTCTGCTGTTGTGCTGCTGGCAGCTGCACTTTCACCTAATTCAAATCCATACGTACCGTCTTTTACCAGATTGATTGCCTTGCCGTCCGCATCGGTACCGAATTTGAGCGGATCACCGCCTAATGCCAGTACAGTAAGCGCAACTCTCTGCGTTTCTGTGGCTTTGATGTCATGAAGACGTCCTTTCACTTGATAAACATCACTTACATAAGTCTCCAGGCGAGAAAGATAATCTGCGTAAGCTTCTTCTTCACCGGAAATCGCCCATGCCACTGCAACCCAGTCACAGAGAGAATCCCCAGCCAGAAAAACTTCACGATCCGACATGACCTGTTCTTTGTCCGAAGGAATCAAACCTTTCATTCCCTTCGATGTTTCGGTAATCATCGTTTTTAAATCGGTGTCTTCTTCTGCCGCATAAGAATGCACAGGCAAAACTGCTGCCACCAAGAGCATTACGAGTAACCACGCTGTAATCTTTTTCATTTGTTTCATTGCGTATAAACTCCTCCCTTTTTTATTTATTTTTATTTATTTAGAAATCAAGAAAACAAAAAAGCAACAAAACCCTGTATCCACTATAACTTACTATAGGATAAGAGTCTCATTGCTTTGATAGATATTGGTTATGCAAAGACGCAAACAGCGTCTTCTATCATTCGAGCAAACCCGCTGCCGGCCGACTTTACGACAGTGCACCTCCTGTATGGGAATTTCGCCCATTTGCAGTCCGATTTGCTGTGTCCTTTATTTCGTTAAGGATTATTGTACTATAAGGCTACGGAAATTTCAAGATATTTCTAAAGCTAGCAAGTACACTGCATTCTTTTTAAAGAGATGTTTCTTCAATAATCGCTTGGATGTCTTCTTCTTTTTTATCTAATACGCTGGCTATCTGTGCTAGTGAAAATCCATTCATATGCAATTTTCGGATAATATTTGCTTCCCCTTCTGCAAAACCTTCTGCAAGACCTTCTGCAAGACCTTCTGCACGGCCTTCTAAACGGCCTTCTAAACGGCCTTCTGCACGGCCAATCTCGATACCGGCTTCTTTGATTCCCTGACTCAAATTACACATTACACTCACATCCTCTCTGAAATCTTCCTCTACTGGAATTTCATATTCGGTTTCAATGATTGTTAATTTTTCCGTTACACTTAGTTTATTTGACAACAATGCGCCTAATAATCGATGCAGTTCATATTCCTCATCATGTTCCGGCAATTCATCTGACAGACCGAGCATGACGATATTGGCAAGGTCTAATTTTCCTTTCCAATTATAGCTTCCAAGAATATCATCTCTTACAAAGTGAATATGGCTCATGGTATTCTCTTTCATTCCCATACACACCCAGATGGAATAGACTCGATGGATATCATCAAATCTTGAATTTGCAAAATCACGCTCTTTCTGGGATGAGATCAAACGACTCACATAAAAGATCGCACGATTCAATATCTCATATTCCGTTGGTTCTTTTTGCTGGGCTTCTACATTTACGATAATCTGCGATATCCCATCCTTCATGCGCACGTAAAAAACAATATCAAAACGGATCAATCCTTCATGGATCTCACTGCTTTCCGTATTAAAACCAACAATTCGTTGTGTTTCAATAACCTTACGTTTTATATCCGTTCTATCTGTATCCTCATATTTTACAGCTATTGCATCTACATCCTCTACAGTTACTTTATCTGCACTCCCTGCTGATTTTACAGCTCTGGATTGACCCGCAATATTGGTAAGTCCCGGCTCAATCGGAACTTTACTGATATATGGTGCTCCTACAATATAGGAAACTACATCTTTTGGATTCATCCCTTTAAATTCGTCTACTGCTTTTACCAGTATATAGGCCAATATATTTTTCTGACCCAGCAGCCTCTTAGCACTTTCATCATATCGTGCATCCTTATCTGTTGCTGCTATTGTATTTTTTAATTCTGTATTCACAGATCATCCCCCTTTTGTTTTGAGCAATTTTTGATGGAGGGCTCACTCACGTTGATGGCACAGCGGCATCGCCATCGGGAAAAAAATGTTTGAACACACTTCTATTATAACGTATCTTTTTCTGCAAAACAATCATGTTATATCGTAACTTTTCTTCTGATTTTTTCGTTTTTGCAAGACAAACACATCCCTTTTATAAACACAAAAAAACTGCTGTAAAAGTATCTCTTTTTCAGATTTACTTGTACAGCAGTCTCTTTTATTTTTTCAGTTTTTCGTTTGAAATGATCTTCAAAGGATTTCTTGAAACATTTTCTTGAAATGTTTTTACACAATCCGAAATCTATTTGAGATTCCAAAAAATCCCTTACAGTTTCTTAGTGTAAGCTCCCTGTTCTTTTTCAAAGCCCATCTTTTCTAAATAAGATACAAATGATTCCGCTTCGGGCTGAGAATATACCAGTTTGTGAATGCCTTTCTGCGGCAGTTTTTCATACAGGTAAGTACCTACGGAACAGTCACGGTATGCAGGTGTTGCATAGTCAATTGCAATTTCCATTACTCCGTCTGCTTTTTCGGTTCCTAATAAAAGACCGGCAGGAGTTCCTTCACAGCAGATCATATACGCTTTATCAAACCATTTTTCCTGCATGTTAAATCCAGGAAAATGCATTTTGATGTCTTCCTGGTAGCGATCCAGGAAATATTTCAGAAATGCTTCGTCAGCAGTTCCTTCGATCAGGTCATAATTCTGTTTTGATTTTAATAATTTAAACAGATTATACAGGTTGATTGCGATCAAAGAAAAATTCATTAATGCCAAAGGGAAAGAACCAATGATCAGAGAATAGGTTCCGGAAACAATACTACCTACAGTATTGACAATTCTTAATCTTACGATTGAAGACATCAGCATGGAAACTACAACCAGTATTGATCCCAGATATCCATATAATTCAATCATATCAATTTCCATTTTTATTTACCATCCTTTTCTGGAACGTGTCGAAACGATCACGTAGGGAATGATTAATATCCTGCACCGTTGTCGGTGTTTTTCATGATCTTAACCAGTCTGCTTGTTCCCAATCTGTCTGCACCAAGGCGCATAAATTCTTCTGCATCATCGAAGGAAGAAATGCCGCCTGCTGCTTTTACTTTTACGTTCGGTCCAATGTGTTTTTTCATCAGTTCTACATCAGCAAAAGTTGCACCTGCTGTTGAGAAACCGGTAGAAGTTTTGATATATTCTGCTCCTGCATTGGTAACGATTTCACACATTTTGATTTTTTCTTCTTCTGTTAACAGGCAGGTTTCGATGATTACTTTTAAGATTTTACCGCCGCATGCTTCATGAATCTGGCGAATTTCATCTTCGATTTCCTGATATCTTTTATCTTTCAGGTAGCCGATATTGATAACCATATCGATTTCTTCTGCACCATTTGCAATTGCATCTTTGGTTTCAAATACTTTAACAGCAGTTGTATTGTATCCGTTCGGGAAACCGATTACAGTACAGATTGCTAATTTATCTCCTGTGTATTCTGCTGCCTGTTTTACATAAGCAGCGGGAATACATGCAGATGCACAGCCAAATTTAATTCCGTCATCTAAAATCTGACGAATATCTTCCCATGTTGCGGTCTGTCCAAGTAATGTATGATCTACGATTTTTAAAACAGCTGATTTTTCCATAATGATCTGCCTTTCTTGATTTTCTTAATCTAAATCCATCTTAATTTCTTGTTAATTTTTTGATTGTTGATTGCTTTTCTGCCAGCAAAATCCAAGGTCTAAAACCACATAAACCCACGTACAAATCGTGATTTACTTAACCTAAGTACCTAGTACTTATTTAAACACCTGCTGCTTATTCAGATAACAGATAACAGTACATCCACTTAAGTACCTATCTTATTGACACAACAGTAAATCTACCGCTAAAAGTGACATGAAGCTTCCAGTAATCCGAAGATTGAAGGATTCTGGGAGTGCGCCGTATGCAGCCGGAGCAATCCGTAACAATCCTAGTTGTGGGACTTTGACTTCCCCAACTGTATTCTTCCAATCTTCTTTCTTCTTGTGCGTTGAAGTACTTTCATTTAAATCATTTCTTGAAGTACTTTCAACTAAACTATTTCTCAAACTACTTCCAAGTGAAATACTTCAAGCTCAACTACTTCAAGCTGTGGCTTTTCTGCTGATCGTGATGGTCTTTTTTGATTACGACGGTTACGGTTCTTTGCAGTCTTGCCACAGCCAGGAAGAGATTCAATCTTACGTAGTTTTAATCTTACGTGATTTTAGATTTTTTATCTTTGTATTCGTAACGTATTAGAAAATACGATTAGAATACTAAGTATGCAATACTTACTAATAATGCACTGTTAATACTTACAAATACACCACCGAGCATTGCTCTTACGATCAGACGTGAGATGGTTCCTCTCTTTTCGGGAGCCAGAACGCCGATACCGCCGATACACATACCCATACTGGAGATGTTTGCAAAACCGCAAAGGGAAATTGTACAAACTAAAGCAGTTCTAGGATCTAAGGAAGCCAGTTTACCTGCTAAATCACCAAATGCGATGAATTCGTTCAGGATTAACTTGTTACCTAATAAAGCACCTTCCATTAAGATTGCATCGCCTTCTAATCCCATTAAGAAACCGAAAGGAGCAAAGATATAGGAGAAGATCTGAGATAAAGTAATACCAAACATACCTAAGAACAGGTTGATCAGTGCAACAACACCTACGAAACCAACGATAGATGCACCGATGGAAATTACCATCTGAATACCAGTGTTTGTACCTTCGGAAAGAGCATCGATTACGTTTGTATTATTACCTTTATTATCCATTTTAACATCAGAAATAGAATTTACAGCTTCTGTCTGAGGGCAAATGATCTTTGCTACCATGATACTTCCGATCGGTACTAATGCACTTGCGATCAGCAGAGAGCTCATAGGGATACCCAGTGCAGAGTAACCACCTAAAATAGATGCGGACATACTACCCATACCAGAAACCAGAATTACAAAAATTTCACTGTCTGTTAAGCCACCGATGTATTTTGCAACCAGAATCGGGCTGTCTGTGTGTCCTAAGAACATGTTTGCAACGGCTACGAAGCTTTCTACTTCTGTTGTACCCATCAATTTACCAACTGCTTTACCGATCCATTTTACGATGAAACCGATTACACCCAGGTAGTACAGAGCACTTACTAAAGCAGAAACGAAAATGATGTTACCAAGACTCTGAACGATGAATACATAGAGTCCAACTTCACCACCGGTAAAGAGGTCACCAAATACGAATTCCAGACCTTCATTACCACAGTTGATTACAGCTGTGATCGCATCCGATAAAACAGTTACAATTTTCTGTCCCAGGGGAACTTTTACCATGATAAGTGCCATAATTAATTCTGCAACGATTGCTTTCGCAACTGTTTTCCAGGGGATTGCTTTACGGTTGTAAGAAAGTAACCAGCAGATTGCCAAGCTGAGTGCCAGGCCAAGTACGTTTAATAAAATCTTCATTTTTCATTCTCCATCTTTCTCTTTGGTTTATTTTAATTGTTCAAGAAGCGAAGTTCCGATTGTTCCTTCGGGCATTTTTACGCCAAAGTTTTCTGCAATTGTTGCACCGATTACTGCAAAAGTATCAGTATCTTCCAGTTTTCCGCTGCCTTTCATAGAAGGTGAGTAAGCAAGGAAGGGTACTCTTTCTCTTGTGTGATCTGTACCGGTATGAGTCGGGTCATTTCCGTGATCTGCTGTGATGATCAGTAAGTCATCATCCTTCAGTAGGTTTAATAATTCTCCTAATTTCACGTCGAATCTTTCGATTTCCTGTGCATAGCCTTCTACATCACGGCGATGTCCCCATAAAGCGTCGAAGTCTACCAGGTTTACATAGCAAAGACCTTCAAAATCTCTCTTTGCGATTTCGATCGTCTGTTCCATACCATGAACGGAGCTCTTAGATTTATTGGATTCAGTCAAACCTTCACCATCGAAGATATCGAAGATCTTTCCAACGGAAATTACTTCATATCCAGCTTCTTTTAACGCGTCTAATGCAGTTTTTCCATAAGGTTTCAGTGCATAATCATGACGGTTTGCGGTTCTCTTGAATTCACCTTTTTTCTTACCAACGTAAGGTCTTGCGATAATACGTCCAACCTTCCATTCATCTTTCATGGTGATTTCACGAGCGATTTCACAGCAGCGATATAATTCATCCAGACCAAAGGTTTCTTCGTTTCCGCAGATCTGCAAAACAGAGTCAGCAGAAGTATAAACGATCATATGTCCTGTTGCAATTTCTTCTTCTGCCAGTTCATCCAGAATTTCGGTTCCGCTTGCGCTCTTATTGCCAATGATCGTACGTCCGGTTCTTTCAGAAAGTTCGTCTAACAGTTCCTTGGGAAATCCTGTTTCGGTAAAGGTTTTAAAAGGTGTTGTAATATGAAGTCCCATCATTTCCCAGTGACCAGTCATGGTATCTTTTCCAACGCTGGTTTCCAGTAAATTGGTGTAATATCCCATGGGATTTTCTACTGCTTCTACCTGTTTTAAGGGATGAAGGTTTGCCATTCCCAGTTTCTGCAGATTGGGAATTTCAAAGGTATCACGAGACTGTGAAATATGTCCCAGTGTATCTGTTCCTACATCACCGTAATCTGCGGCATCGGGCATTGCGCCTACGCCAAGAGAGTCCATAACCACTGTAAAAATCCGTTTATATTTACTCATTTTTCCTCCTTGTTGTCTTCTTCTTTCAACATCAGATATTGTTCGTATGAAATTGCGATCTTACCATTCTCCAGAGAAATAAAATGTTCTTTTTCCAAAGCGGCAATGTTTCGCTGCACACTGCGCAGATTAAAGCCGATCTTATCCGCTAATTCCGCCTGCGTTTTGGAAATCTTCAATTCCTGCTGGTCTACCTGGTCTCTTTCGTAAAGTTTTATCAAAAAATTGATCAGCCGCTCTCTGCATCCCATCAGTAAATATTCTCGATCCATCTTCCGTTCAAACGGCAAGGTCGCCAGAATATTCTGAAGTCTGAGAAACAGTGCATTTTCATCATGCCGTATCCAGCGCAGATAACTATTTGCTGAAATCTTCAATAATTTACAATCTTTCGTAGTTCGGATTGAGACACCATATTCCAAAGCGTTTGTAAACACTTCAAAATCACCCACAATATACATCCGGGTAAAATCCATAAAGGAATATACCCGACCTGTTTTTTGATAATCAACCCCTGCAACTTCGCCCTGTAAAATGATATATACAGTATCGCGGGGATCGCCTGCCAGAATTAAATTTTTATTTTTCTTTAATTCTACATACGTCATTTCTTTTGCGATTGCTTCCGGCATATATTTAAACAGCTCATTTAAATAAGCTTGTCTGCCATTTCCAACCTTGGTGATGATGTCCAATACCTGCTTTTTTGATTCCATCTCTCACTCCGATATGATTAAAAAAGCTGCAAATTACTTTCCAAAGATCTTCTTTCCGTTAACAAATTTAGCTGTAATATTGCGGTCTTCTGCCAGATAAATGCAGCGCTCTAACCGTTCTTTTACGGTTAATTTCTGAGGATGTTTCAGGGATGCGTCATCTAAGACAACGACATCCAGTTCATATCCATTTTCGAAGCTACCGACGTTTCCAAAGAATGCACCGCCGCCTTTGGTCGCCAGATAGAAGACTTCTTCTACTGTCAGCGGAGCAGTTTCCTGATCGTACAGACGCCATCTCAGTTTAGAACACTGTACTGCCATGGACATTGCTTTAAAAATGGATAAGGTAGAACCTGCTGCAACATCACTTCCTAATCCCACATGCAGTCCTTTGTCCAGATACTTTTTAATCGGTGCAACACCTGAGGACAGGTTGGCATTTGATTCTGGACAATGAGCAACGAATACCTGCTGTTTTCGCATTAATTCGATTTCTTCGTCTCCACTGTGTACGCAGTGTGCCATAATAGAAGGGCAGTCATTTCCAAATAAACCGTAACGATCATAGGATTCTCCATAAAACTGAGTACCGGGACAAAGTTCCTTTACCCATTCGATTTCTCCCATGTTTTCGGATAAATGGGACTGCATCGGCAGATGATATTTTTTCTGCAGCTGTGATAATTCCTGGAATAATTCATCGGTACAAGAGGGGGTAAAACGTGGTGTTAAAATGGGTTTCACGTTTTCGAATCCTGTACATCTTTGCAGCCATTTTTCGGTATCTGCTGCGGATTCCTGCGCACTCTTTTCACATAAATATTCCGGGCTGTTGCGGTCCATATTGACCTTGCCGACATAAGATTTCAAGCCAGCTTTTTCCAGCTTTTCCATCAGTAAAAGAGTTGCTTCTGTATGAATTGTTCCAAAAATACATGCTCTTGTAGTTGCACTGGACAAAAGATCTTCCACAAAAATGTCATAAGACTTTTCTGCATATTCCAGATCACTGTACTTAGCTTCCTCTACAAAAGTATATGTGTTCAGCCAGTCGATCAATTCTAAATCCATCGCCAGGCCACGGAAGGGATACTGGGGGGCATGTACATGCAGATCAACTAATCCGGGGATAATGAGCTTCTTTTCATAATCGTAACACGGGAATGCTTCATATTTTTCCGGTAAGGTTTCAAAAACTCCTGCGCATACGTTGTTTTCACAAACGAGATATCCGTTCTCTGCAACACAAAGTTCATCTCTTGATCTGCTGTAGCAAATATCTCCCTTAATTACATAATTTCTCACAGCTGCTTCATTCCTTTCATCCTGTCCTTCTAAATAGCGAAGACTCTATCTCAATTAAACGAGATTCTTACATATTAACAACAACTTTAGCAACCAGTGCTTTGAACGCTTTTGCTACACGGTCAGCAGTTTCCTGTACTTCTTTATGATCCAGTGCAACTTCAGAGATACCAGCTGCCATGTTTGTGATGCAGGAAATACCGCATACTTCCATACCCATATGACGTGCTGTCATTGCTTCGCAAGCAGTACTCATACCGATTGCATCTGCACCCCAGATCTGTGCCAGTCTTACTTCTGCGGGTGTTTCGTAGTTAGGACCTGTAAACTGTACGTAAACACCTTTCTGCAGTTCGATACCACATTCTTTTGCACAGTTTGTGATTACTTCCTGAAGACGTTTGCTGTAAACTTCGCTCATATCAGGGAATCTGGTTCCTAATTCTTCGATGTTGGGTCCGATCAGGGGACTGGGAACACCTGTTGTTAAATGATCTGTGATCATCATCAGATCGCCAGGCTTAAAGTTTTTATTGCATCCACCTGCTGCGTTTGTTAACAGCAGTTTCTTTGCGCCCATCATACCCATCAGACGAGTGGGAAGGACAACATCTGACATCGGATAACCTTCATAATAATGAACACGACCCTGCATGATCACAACGGGTGTTTCTTCAACATAACCAAATACAAAACGGCCTTTGTGACCTTTTACGGTTGATACCGGGAAACCTTCGATATCGGTATATTCAATCGTATCTACAATTTTGATTTCATCGGCAAAATCGCCTAAGCCGGAGCCTAAAATTAAAGCAACCTCAGGTTTGAAATTTGTTTTTTCTCTTACACTTGCTAAACAGCTCATCAATTTGTTGTACATGGTTCTACTTCCTTTCTTTACTCATCCTCTTTGGGATCTTTGATTTTTTATGAGAGAGCAACGATTCAGCCTGACTGAACGTTCCTTTTTCATCTTTTCTCATTTGTTATCATCTATGTCATCGATTTTTCTATCGTTTTTTTATAATCGGTCTTTCTGATTCTTTATTCCAATCGATTTTTCTGCCTGATTCTTTATTCTAAGCAATCTTTCTGCATTCCGAACCAGAGTTTGATCCTTTATGCTTTGCTATTCTGAGTTTATTTTTCATTTGGTATCTGCGGTGTCATCCATCGGATCTTCCACACTTTGCAGATACCAAATTTATTTAAAATAAGAATCCTTTTTTTATACGGTATATCCTTTTACAATGTAAATCGGATAACTTTCTTCACCTTTCAGATTTTTTCCAGCGGAAATTGTAACATCTTTATCGGTGATCAGATATTCAACGTCAGCGCCTGCTTCTACTACGGTATCCTGCATCAGAATACAGTTCTTTACAACGGCACCTTTTTCCACTTTAACACCACGGAACAGAACACTGTTGATTACTTCGCCTTCGATCACGCAGCCATCTGCTACCATTGCATTTTTCACATGAGAATCTTTCAGATAGCGAGTCGGGTTATCATCGCGAACCTTTGTGTAGATCGGTGCACCGTCAAATAACGCATCCAGATTTTCATCTTTTAACAGTTTCATATTTTCATCAAAATAGCTGTTGATGCTGCAGATGCGAGCAACATAACCGGTGTATTCATATCCCTGGATGTTTAAGCTATCTTTCTGTCTCCACAGTACGTCTCTGGTAAAATGTGTAAAGCCATGATCAAATGCATCTTTTACCAGTTTTATTAGTAATTCGCGTTCTGCCACAAAAATATTCATGGATAAATGGTGAACACCTTCTTTGGGATTTACATGAATTTCGGTAATCCGTCCATCTTCCAGATCAAAGGAGTAATAGTAATCCTTATTGACATCCTCTGATTTCAAAAAGCTTTCCGGCAGTGCTTCATCATGGTAAGCAATCGTCACATCAGCACCGTTTTTCTGGTGTGCAGCGATCATTGCACGAAAATCAAAATTAACTGCCAGGTTAGAATCACACATTACCACATATTTTTCATCGCGTGAGGTTAAATAACGCATGATATTCGCCAGAGATTCTACACGACCATGTGAAAGCTTGGTACGATTTTCTGCAAAAGGAGGGAAAATCTGAACACCTCCATTTTTTCTTGCTAAATCCCATTCACGTCCTGTTCCGATATGGTTCATCAGAGACAGATAGTTGCGGTTCGGCAGGATTGCGATGTTGTCGATTCCGCAGTTGGACATACTGGATAAGAGAAAATCCACCAGACGATAACGGCTTGCAAAGGGTAAAGAAGCCATTAAACGCAGATCAATAAGTTCGGAAACCAGTGCATCAAAGCTGTTCGGGAAAATAATTCCAATTGCATTTTCATTTACTGCTGTATTTAACATTGTACTTCTCCTTCCTTTACATGTTCTTTTACCATTGCGTTAGGACCAATTTTTGCACGTGCGCCGATCCATACACCAGAACCGATCGTTGCAACACCTGATACAGTCTGACCATCTTCTGTTTCTTCCGGCATTGCACCAACAACAGCCTGTTCTCCTACGATTACATTTTCTGCAATAATGCAGTGCTTAACAACGGCACCTGCACGAATTGTTGTACCACCCATGATAACTGCATCTTCTACCACTGCGCCTTCTTCTACGGTAACACCTGCAAATAAGATGGAGTGATTAACTTCACCGTAAATCCGGCATCCGTCTGTAATCATGGAATCTTTTACAACTGCTGTGTCAGATACTTTATGTGCTGTCATACCGCTGTTTCGGCTGTAGATCTTCCATGCATCATCAAACAGGTTGATACCGCTGTGTTCCGGATCTAAAACTTCCATATTAGCTTCCCACAGAGAAGGAATCGTTCCTACATCTTTCCAGTAACCATCAAAGCGGTATGCATACATGCTTTTTCCATCTTTTAACAGATTCGGAATAATATTTTTACCAAAATCATTTTCAGATTCCGGATCATTTTCATCATCAATCAAGTACTGACGAAGTACTTCCCATTTAAAAATGTAATTACCCATTGAAGCCAGATTGGATTTCGGATTCTTGGGTTTTTCCTGGAATTCTGTAATCTTGCTGTTTTCATCTGTTACCATCAGACCAAAACGAGAAGCATCATCCCACGGAACTTCCATAACAGCTACGCTGAAATCGGCTCCTTTTTCTTTATGAAAACGAAGAAAATCACTATAATCCTGTTTGCAGATCTGATCACCGGAAAGAATGATTACATATTCCGGATTATAACGATCAATAAAAGAAATATGCTGATAAATTGCATTTGCCGTTCCCTTGAACCAATCGGAACCACTCGCTTTCTGATAGGGAGGCAGTACATGAACTCCACCATACAGACGGTCCAGATCCCAGGGCTGTCCATTTCCAATATACTCATTCAGAACTAACGGCTGATACTGTGTTAAAATTCCAACGGTATCAATACCAGAATTCACACAATTTGATAACGGGAAATCAATGATCCGATATTTCCCACCAAAAGGAACTGCAGGTTTTGCCAGATTCTGCGTCAATGCATAAAGTCTGGAACCTTGTCCGCCAGCAAGAAGCATTGCAACTATCTCTTTTGCCATAATTTTTCTCCTTTACAACCTTTCACAACATGTTTTCTTTTTTACATTTTCTTCTTTTTTCGACGCTTTGCCGTTTTTCACAGCTTTTGCTGCTTTTTCTTTTTGTTGTTTTCAACAATTTTGATTATCGCCTCAACGATATTGTAGTTATATTGTATATAAATTGTTTTTCTTTCAAAACGACACTTGTCGTAATTCACAACCTTTTTTGCACGTCTTTTTGCACAATTTATTTCTTGCTTTTTTGGCTATTTTTCACAATTCTCAGCAAAAAGTTCCTTTTTTCACTCCTTACACTACTTGTAGTTTCCTTTTCCTTTTCAATCATATAGTTCCGCTTTTATTCCCGTTTCATTTCCGATCATCTAGTTCTGTTTTCGTTCCCGTTCGATTTCCGATCATCTAGTTCTGTTTTCGTTTCCGTTCAATTTCTGATCATCTAGTTCCGTTTTCGTTCCCGTTCGATTTCTGATCCTCTAGTTCTGTTTTCGTTCCCGTTCGATTTCTGATCATCTAGTTCTGTTTTCGTTCCCGTTCGATTTCTGATCATCTAGTTCCGTTTTCATTCCCGTTCAATTTTCAATCATCTAGTTGACTTTCGCATAAGATTTTACTATACTAAGTTGCGTAAAAAATCGTTGTTAAGAACTTTTGGCTATAGACCACAGTATCCTATAGCCCTATAGTATCACACATTCTCAAAAAAAACAAATAGAGCTGAGAATATGGAAACCCAAACAAAAAAAGAGCGAAAGAACATCCCAAACTTTGATCCAAAGCCTTGAACTTTCACTCAAAATAAAACACTGCAAAAGACACTTCCAGATTCAAAAGCTTACAATCTACACTTGAAAATCCAGACTTGAAAACAAAAATTTAACAAAAATTTAATCAGAAAGGCTTTTATACGCTATGTTTACATGCACAACCCCGATTCATAACAAATCATTAAATGCTCTGGCACACTATCATCTTCATAAGCAGAAACCCAATCCCAAAAAACGATTTTTTTCCATTTGCCTGGGTGTATTCTTAACGCTGCTCTGTATCTTAAATACCTATGGTTACTGGTTAAAATACCAGCAAACTGGTGAGATTTTAACATTGCTGCGGTCTTCGGTCTTAATCCTATTGTCTGCGATCATTATTTTTACGAATTTAATAGGACCGAGACACCGTTTATATCAGGAATTGAAACACTATTTTGCAAGCACTAATACAACCTGCATTGATTACGCAATTTCAGCTGATGGAATTCAAATGACGATCAATGGCAATACGATGAAATATGACTGGGATTCCATCGAAACCCTGGAATCCGATTCAAACTTTTTTTATTTTACAAGCAGCGGCAAACACAGTTTGATCGCGAAAGAAACGCTTACGGCTGAGCAGACTGCGCACTTAGAAAAATTATTCCAAAAACGGGAACATGCACTTTCTGCGAATGAAACATCGGAACTCAACAACTAATAAATAGTTAAAGAACTCTAAAAAGAAAACCCCGGAACTTGCAACGATCTGTTTTCTGCATAAGCAGACAGGTTTCTGTTACAAATTCCGGGGTTTTCTTGTTTTTTAATTGTCTTCTCGGCTTCTCCGTTAATCAGCCAATTTTTTTAAATATTCAGAAGATCGCTGAATTCTTTTAAAGCACCATCGGTTTCATGTGCAAGAACTTTTTTCGCTAAAACCTTACCCAACTGTACACCTTCCTGGTCAAAGCTATTGACATTCCATAAAAAGCCCTGGAACATAACTTTATTCTCGAAGTGAGACAGCAGAGCACCCATTGCAGCGGGAGTCAGCTGTTCACCGATCATGATACTGGAAGGACGTCCGCCTTCGAAGTTTTTATTGCGGTCTTCATCTGCTTTTCCGCAAGCAAATGCTACGATCTGAGCTGCTACGTTTGCACACAGTTTCTGCTGGCTGGTGCTGTCCTGAATCACAACATCTGTACCAATCTGGCTGTTTTTGAAACCAATAAACTGGAGAGGGATGATATCTGTTCCCTGATGAAGCAGCTGATAGAAGGAATGCTGTCCATTTGTTCCAGGTTCACCGAAGATAACCGGACCTGTTACATAAGACATCGGTTCTCCAAAACGGTTTACCGATTTACCATTGGATTCCATATCCAGCTGCTGAAGATGAGCGGGGAAACGACTCAATGCCTGTGAGTAGGGCAGCACTGCTGTTGCAGGATATCCTAATACGTTTCTTTCATAAACACCGATCAGTGCATCTAACATTGCAGGGTTTTTGCGAATATCTTTGTTCATCGCTGTTTTATCGGCTTCTGCTGCACCTTCCAAAAACTGTGCAAATACTTCCGGTCCAAATGCCAGAGATAATACAGCACCACCTACTGCTGAGGTAGAGGAATAACGGCCGCCAATATAGTCATCCATAAAGAAAGCTGCCAGATAATCTGCGCTCTTTGCCAGAGGTGAGGTTTCGCTGGTAACAGCTGCCATATGCTTAGCAGGATCTAAACCAGCGTTCTTTAATGCTTCTTTTACAAAAGATTCATTGGTCAAAGTTTCCAGAGTTGTACCAGATTTTGAAACTAGGATAAATAAGGAATGTGCCAGATCGATTGAATGAAGCACTGCTGCGGCATCATCCGGATCAACATTGCTGATGAACTTTGCTTCCATCTTCAGCGTATTGTTCTTCTTTGCCCAATTTTCCAGTGCCAGATACATCGCACGAGGACCCAGATCGCTGCCGCCGATACCAATCTGTACAACTGTTGTAAATTTTTCACCTGCTGCATTCACGATTGTACCAGCATGAACAGCATTCGCAAATTCTACGATCTTCTCCTGCTGTTTTGCGTAAAATTCACGCTTATCTACGCCATCTTCTATAACAGCATTGCCTAACTGAACACGAGTCAGATGATGCAGCACACGGCGTTTTTCACCTGTATTGATTACATCACCCTGATACAGTGCTTCAAATTTCTCTGCCAGCTGGGCTTCTTCTGCCAATTTTGCCAAATCGTCCAGAATTTCATCATTTACCTGCTTTGCAGCATAATGATAAGCCAGTCCTCCTGCCATCGGAACACTGTACTTTCTGACACGTTCTGCTCCACTTTCTCCTGTCATTACTTCTGCAAGTTTTACAGGTTCTGCTTTAGAAAGTGTTTCATAAGAAGCTAATTTGTCTAAGTTTTTCCAGTTAATCATCTTAAAATCCTCCGTTAAGGGCACTGTTCCGAGTGAACCTCCAAAACACTTCACACGGAACAGCTATAACATAAGATAACAAATCAGAACGATTCTTCGCACTATGGGGAATGCTGACTCGTTCCAATCTTTCATCTTTCACCATAAGTTCTCCCCAAACTTCGCATATCCCAGGAGATTCTTCCTACTTATGCTCTGCTGGGGCAAGTTCCAAGGTCTTTTCACCGTATGTGAGTATGTCACGTGGTATCAGACCCTTTTACCTTAGTATCATAATATATATTTTAGCGAAAGTGAAGTGCTTTCGTAAAATTTTAAACATCATGCAAGAATCACATGCTTTACAGTCAAACGCCATTCATCCTATAACCAAAGGGTCATAGGATGAATGGCTAAGCGTTTCTAATTCGTCTAATAATTATATTTTAAATAATCTGAGATTTCTACCATACCGTCAGAGGGTACATAATTGGTGACTTCCATATACTCTCTCCAGGTTTTCAGGGTTTCTTCCATGTCATTTACCAGATAATAATACACACCGTTGATCTTACGGCCTGTTCCGCTTTCTTCTGTGATCAGCTTCACATTCTCAATCGAATCGGTTCCCAGTCCCATCAGGGTCTGTGCAATATCAATACACTCTGCCAGACTGCAGTCTGTATAGAAGTAATCATACATCGCTGTGATCAAAGAAGGATACTTAACCGGTGACATTCCTCTTACTTTTTCATAAATCTTAAGCAGAACATCATACTGTCTTCTGGTTCTTTCAAAGTCACTGTCGATCTTACGAATACGGCAGTATGTCAGCGCCTGCTTACCGGTCAGATTGTTCAGACCTGCGGTTGTGCCGCCTACTTTAAAGAAGTTGAGCATGTGATCGCTTTCTTTCTGCGTCAGCTCCATCTCAATGCCGCCCAGTGCATCGACAACTTTTTCCATACCTGCAAAGTTGATCGTAAAATAGTGTTTAATATTGATATCAAAGTTTCGTTCTACGGTTTCTACCATCAGTTTTGCTCTGCCATACGCATAAGCATGTGTGATTTTATCATAGCCTTTGCCGTTGATATATACCATCGTATCACGCGGCATTGAAGAAAGTACGATTCGTCCGCTGTTTTCATTTACTGAAAAGATCATCAGTGCGTCGCCTCGTCCGCCTTCAAAGGTATCGGTACGATTGTCAATACCAATCAAAAGATAATGTACCCAGTCTTCATCTTTAAATACGTCTACATCTAATGATTCCAGTTCGCTGACCGGATAAACTTCCTTGGATTCATTCTCCAGATTTCCATATTCATTCGATGCATTCTCTCCAGATTCGGTTTCGAGTGTAATATCAAAATTGGGATCAACGTCTTCTTCCGGCTTAGACATCGAAAGTACTAATACCGTAAGACCAGCTAAAACTACCAGAACAATTAACACAATTCTGATAATATTGGGTTTCTTTTTTCCGTTCTGATTCGCCATAACGGTTCCTCCTGTTTCTCATCCTACCTGTCTTCAACAGCATCTGCTGTCTTTGCTGACAGTTTCTGTCTCTCTTTCAGTACAGACCAGATTCGATTCCATCCTGCGGCAGCTTATGCAAAACACTGCAAGACCTCTGCC
Source organism: uncultured Lachnospiraceae bacterium (assembly GCA_964613155.1). GTDB lineage: Bacteria > Bacillota > Clostridia > Lachnospirales > Lachnospiraceae > TWA4. Next base: position 29,435 of record CAZTHP010000014.1, read on the forward strand.
GCACTCTGGTTCTTTGGCCTAAACGGTTTTATTATACCCTTTCACCCGATTTTTTACAATAGCTTCCATTCCTTCTTTAGAAATTTTACATTTTTTTTAGAATTTACCTGACACGAATCGGAAAAACTGTCCACTTATCCCAGAACATTTGAACGAAATCCCCTTTTTTCTTTTCCATTTTTACGGATTTTGAGGTGTTAAACCTGAAATTCTTCTTTTTCTTCCGATGATTCTCCTTTTTTCAAATTTTTACTCACTTTGTATTTAATCGTTTTCTCATTCTTCTACTGCGCGGAATGCTTCTTCCAAATCTTCCAGAATATCCGCAATATTTTCCGTACCAATGGAAAGACGGATAGTATTGGGTTTGATACCCTGATCTTCCAGTTCTTCTGCGGTACACTGGCTGTGTGTCGTGGTTGCCGGATGGATTACCAGAGATTTTACATCCGCTACATTGGCTAACAATGAGAATAATTCCAAATGATCGATAAATTTCTGCGCTTTTGCGGCATCTCCCTTGATTTCAAAGGTAAAAATAGAACCTCCACCGTTGGGGAAATATTTAGTATACAGAGCTTTCTGCTCCGGATCTTCGCTTACAGAAGGATGATGTACCGTTTCAACCTGCGGATGTGCATTTAGATACTCCACTACCTTCAAAGCATTTTCCACATGACGCTCTACACGCAGTGATAAAGTTTCCAGTCCCTGTAAAAATAAGAAGGAATGGAAGGGTGAAATCGTTGCACCCATATCACGAAGTAAAATCGCGCGGATTTTTGTTACGAAAGCGGCAGGACCAACTGCTTTTGTAAAACTGATACCATGATAACTCGGATTGGGTTCGGTCAGAGAAGCAAATTTACCGGATGCTTCCCAGTCAAATTTTCCGCCGTCTACGATCACACCGCCAATTGCTGCGCCGTGTCCGCCAATAAATTTCGTTGCGGAATGTACCACAATATCTGCGCCGTATTCAATTGGACGAACAAGATACGGTGTTGCAAATGTATTGTCCACAACCAGCGGAATCTGATATTCATGCGCGATGTTTGCGATTTTTTCAATATCCACCACATCTGAATTCGGATTTCCTAACGTTTCGATAAAAATTGCTTTCGTATTTTCCTGTACTGCATTGCGCACGGCATTTTCATCGAAAATATCGACGAAAGAAGCGGTGATGCCATACTGCGGCAGGGTATGCGCCAGCAGATTAAACGAACCACCGTAAATATTTTTTGCAGATACGATGTGATCACCTGCCTGCGCCAGATTCTGGAAAGTATATGTGATCGCAGCAGCACCAGATGCTACTGCCAACGCAGCAACACCACCCTCCAGCGCAGCAATTCGCTGTTCAAATACATCTTCGGTGGGATTGGTTAATCTGCCATAAATATTACCGGAATCGGATAAATTAAAACGGGCTGCTGCATGTGCAGAATTGTCAAATACATAAGATGATGTCTGATAAATCGGAACGGCTCTTGCACCGGTTGCCGGATCTGGATTTTCCTGGCCTACGTGCAGCTGTAATGTTTCAAATTTAAAATTTCTTTCTGCTCTTGTTTTCTTGCTCATTATAAATTCCTCCCTGTGCTTGGTTCCTTTATTTTGTTTTGTTTTCACCTAAGTTTTATTTAATATTTCCTATCGGTTTACTAGTGATAGTATATCGTTTTCTTCCTTTTTTGTCCAATACCAAAAACAGACAGCTGGCTATCAGTTTTTCCGATAGCAAACTGCCTGTATCAATACGCATTTGGGGAAGCAAATCTATGCTTCCCCAAAATTTTCCCAAGTATTTTCTAACAAAATAAAGAAACAACACTTGCAACGCACTTGCCATTCCACGTTCTGCGCTTTTCCATTTATGTTTATAAAATTTATAAAATTAATTTTTCATATTTACGGATTTCTTCCAAATATTGCTTTCCTAACGCACTGAGCTCCATCCCCGTACGCTGAATGTAACCGATGGTCATCCGTTCCTGCTCCACAAGCGGAACAGCCCGATATTGCCCACCATTTAATTCTTCGCAGATAATACCGGAACACAGTGTATAGCCATTCAGACCGATCATCAAATTCAGCATCGTCGCACGATCATTTGCCCGAATAATCCGCTTATACTCATACGTACTCATCACTTCTTCCGATAAAAAGAAGGAATTCCGTTCGCCCTGGTCGAACATCAAGCAAGGATATTCCCGTAATTCTTCCATCGAAATCGTCTCCTGCTTTGCCAGCGGATGTCCCTCCCACAGATAAACATAGACACCACAGGAAAATAATTCGTGAAATTCTAGATTATGCTCCTTCAGCATCCTCGTCAACACTTTTCGATTAAAATCATTTTGAAATAAAATCCCCAGTTCGCTCTTAAAATTGCGGACATCTGCGATTACTTCACTGGTTTTCGTCTCATACACCGCAAATTCATACTCGTCCATCCCAAACTGCCGTACCAATTCCACAAATGCCTTCACCGCAAAGCTATAATGCTGCATGGAAACACTGAATTTCTTTTTCACTTCTGTTCGCTGGATGTAACGACTCTCCATCAGCTGATACTGCTCCATCAGCTGGCGAGCATAGCCGAGAAATTCCTCCCCTTCCGGAGTCGGAGAAACGCCCTTATTTGTCCGGCGAAAAATCTCAATTCCTACTTCTTCTTCTAATTCTTTAATCGAGCCAGAAAGCCCCGGCTGCGAAAGAAACAAAATCCGGGCAGCTTCATTCATCGAACCTGCTGCTGCGACAGTTGTTACATAACGTAATTGCTGAAGCGTCATCACGCCACCTCACAAATCTCAGAATCCCGCTGCTGACAAATACAAATTGCAGCCAAAACCAGTACAACCCCCAAAACTCCAGTCCAGGTCATCGTTTCCCGGAAACACACAACCCCCAGCAAGGTGGCAACCACCGGCTCCACCGATGCCAAAATCGAAGCTTTGCTATTTTCCATATACTGCAGTCCGATCGTGTACGTCAGATACGGAATAACTGTACTCACCAGACCAAATACAACGGCAAATCCAATCAACGACCGTTCCTGCTCCATACACAAACCGATCAATTTTCCATCTGCCAAAGGCAAAGAACCAATTGCCGCCATTAAAAAGGTATAAAAGGAAATCGTCAAGGAATGATACCCTCTTTCAATCGCAAACTTTCCAAAAATAGAATACAGCGCATAACCAAATCCCGCGCCCAATCCTGCTAAAATTCCCTCCAGAGATAAAACTGCCGCACTTCCAACAATACCTGTAGCCAATACACAGCCGGAAAATGTCAACACCACCGCAGCAATCTTTCTGCCTGTAAACTTTTCATGAAATAAAAAATACGATAGAATCATCACCATCACCGGCGCCGTATACAATAAAACGGCCGCTACAGAAAGCGAAGTCATTGTAATCGCTTTAAAATAGCAATAATTAAAAAATACAATACTGAACAGACCTGTACCGATAAAACACCAAAGATCCTTTAAACGGATTTTTAACAAATCCCTTCTCGCAATTACTAAAAAAGCGAATAAAACCAGGCAGGTCACGATGGAACGAATCGACACGATTTCCATCGTATGCAAGCCCTTTTCCTGAAACGTCCGGACAAACAGTCCCATTAATCCCCACAATGCTCCCGCTGACAGCACCAAAACCGGCGCCGCTTTTGCCATCAGCAGATTTCCTCTTTTGTTAGCCCCCATAAATAACTAAAGTCCTCTCTTTTCTTACCTTATCTCTACAAGAATTTTCCTTGTCGTGACACGTCTTCTTTCTTGTTACCCCATACTTTTTCCGCATCGGGATACCATTTTTCCGCATCCTCACATGCATATTCGTATATTATGACGTGCATATTCGTTACCTTCTCTCTACTGCTCTTTCAGTTCTTTCATATAAACCAAATTTCCCGTCAGAGATGTGCTGTATTTCCTAGTATACTCCATATACTCTTTTTTCTTAATATAATACTCTTTCCCCCACGAAGAAACCCGGATCCAGCATTCATTCATTGCTGTGATCGTAACAAAATGCCCCTTTACACCACAGGCATATTCATAACTTCCGTCGCGGCCTTTCACATAAAATGCCAGCCGATGCTGTGTCCATGGAAATGGAAAGTTCACGCCAATTCCCAGAATAACGGGAATATCCTTCTCTAACATCTCCTGCACACAATCCCAAAAATGAAACTTACGAACGCCCCAGTAAGCCCTCAACGGAATTTTATACTTTCGAAAATAGCGATTCAATCCTCCGGTTACAAAACAGCCGGGCATCCCCAAATAGGGAACCACTGTAAAATACTTCCGATGAAATTGCTCTGCTAAATAACGATAATCCTCCTCACGTATCACATTGTGAAGCGTCTTCATTGAAATCGAACCCTCTGACCGCGTATTTTCCAAGGCAGGCTGAATCGAAATATCCTTCATAAATTCTGTTCGACATCCACTTCGATACATGCTCAAATAAATCAGCACATTCGTGCTGCATATCACACCGCATCCACTTTTTTTCATATATCCAGACTCAAACCAAGCTTGATTCCCTCCATAGGAAACAATTCCACCTCTGCGTACCGTTAAAAAAGGATGCTGCAAATTGCTTTTCATCGCTCATCCGTCCTTTCAATCCTTTTTTATCAATTTTTATCAATCTTTTCTATCACTCAGATCACGTGTTTTATTATATTTTTTGAGCAAGTCACCTATGAAAAACCGGCTTTTTCTATCACTCGCTCACGTGTTTTGTTACTTTAGTTTATCACACTTCCCGGTTCAACTCAACTTTGTTTTACAAAAGTTTCAAAACTATTTTATAACTATATTATCTTTTCTATTAATAAGTTTATTTCAAACAATTTTTATAGTATACTTGAACTAATACCAAATCTGCATCAGGACTTACAAATAGAGTCCTGCATACGATACTTCTACCTGCAAAGAAGCTGCTGAGCAGCTTCTCTGTATCAAAAAAGGAGGATAATTTTATGGAAGAATTCAGCAATGAAAATCTGGGAAAAAGAATCAAAGAACTTCGTATCAAAATGGGACTAACACAGTATCAAGTTGCTCAGGAGCTTCAGGTCACTCCCGGATATATCAGCAACGTGGAAAATAATCGTACCGCCATGTCCCTGCGTATTCTTACTTATTACGCAAAACTGGTTGGAATTTCTCTGGATTCTCTGGTTGGCCGCGTAGAACCTTCTTATGAAAAAACTGCACTGGATAACGAACTTCTGGAAAAACTGTCCAAACTTGATACCCTCCAGAAAAAGAAAATTTTAAAAACCATGGAGATTTGGGAACAAACCGATCTCTAATTCCATATTCAAACCTTAGAGTAATGCAAGGCTTTTTCAAACTGCCATCGGCAGATAAAAGCCTCCTGAACAGGAACTGCATTACTCTTTTTTTCGCTTCCTATTTCTTTGATATTCTCATAGGTGAACTACATCGGCAATTGAATTACCGAAGATTCCCGCTTTCTATCTTAAATCAAGGGATTTTACGAGATATTGAATATTAAGTCCCTTCTATAATATCGAATCATACGCACCTTTTATACATTGAATCATAAACACCTTTTATACATTAAATCATAAGTACCTTCTATATTCTGATAAGATTCATCTGCAATCTGCATGAATTTTAGTAATTCTGGATATTCTTATAGTGATTTCCTTACCAATACCAGTGTAATCGGTGAAATCCCCCTGCAAAATCACCATCGAATCCCTGTTTCATGATTAAAACGATTGCATTCCAGCAAAAGAAACGTACCAAACGAACCATGAACCATCATTTGCAAAACGATCAGAAAAATCCCGAAAAAACATTTGGAAAATTTTTGAATTTTTTTGCAAAAAGTACTTGCATTGATCGGGTTCTCATGCTATAATGTGGACAAGATTAATCCAGTATAAAAATCAACTGAAACAAAACCGGTTCCTGTACAGTTCTTAGGAAAACAAATACTTGATATATGACGACAATAATCTTAAAGAAAAAGGAGAGACTCGTATGAACAAAAACATTACAAACGACATTCGCTACGTAGGTGTAAACGATCACAATGTAGACCTGTTCGAAGGACAGTATGTAGTAAAGAACGGAATGGCTTATAACTCTTATGTTATCATGGATGAAAAGATTGCCGTTATGGATACGGTTGATGCGAATTTCACACACGAATGGCTTGACAACATTCAGGAAACAATCGGCACACGCCGCCCTGATTATCTGATCGTACAGCATATGGAACCTGACCACGCTGCTAATATTGCAAACTTTATGAACGCTTATGCAGATACCACGATCGTTTCTTCTGAAAAAGCATTTGTCATGATGAAACAGTTCTTTGGTACAGATTTTGCAGACAGACAGATTGTTGTAAAAGAAGGCGATACCCTTTGCCTGGGCAAACATACTTTAGCATTCGTAGCTGCTCCTATGGTACACTGGCCGGAAGTAATCGTTACCTATGATACCTGTGATAAAGTTCTCTTTTCCGCTGATGGATTTGGTAAATTCGGTGCTCTCGATGTAGAAGAAGATTGGGCAGATGAAGCACGCCGCTACTACATCGGTATCGTTGGCAAGTACGGCAAACAGGTTCAGAACCTGCTGAAAAAAGCTGCTGGACTGGATATTCAGATCATTTGCCCGCTGCACGGTCCTGTTTTAACAGAAAACCTAGGTTACTATCTGAACCTTTACAACACCTGGTCCTCTTACTCCGTTGAAACAGAAGGTATCGTACTGGCTTACACCTCCGTTTACGGTCACACCAAAAAAGCAGTAGAAATCCTGGCTGAAAAACTTCGCAACAAAGGATGTCCGAATGTAATCGTTCACGACCTGGCTCGCTGCGATATGGCAAAAGCTGTAGAAGATGCATTCCGTTACAGCAAGCTGGTTCTGGCAACTACCACTTACAACGCTGGTATTTTCCCGTTCATGCGTGACTTTATCGAACATTTAACAGAGCGCGATTATCAGAATCGTACCGTTGCTTTCATTGAAAATGGCAGCTGGGCTCCTTTAGCAGCAAAAGTGATGACTAAGATGTTTGAAGGCAGCAAGAAACTGACCTTTGCTAAGAATACCGTTCGTATCTTATCTGCATTGAACGAAGAAAGCAGCAACCAGTTAGAATCTCTGGCAGATGAACTTTGCCGTGACTATGTTGCACAGAGCGATCATGCCAATAAAAATGATCTGTCTGCACTTTTCAACATCGGCTATGGTCTGTATGTTGTAACTTCCAATGACGGCAAGAGAGACAACGGTCTGATCGTAAATACCGTAGTTCAGCTGACCGATTCTCCGAATCGTGTTGCTGTAGCAATCAATAAAGCAAATTATTCACACCATGTGATCAAACAGACTGGTGTTATGAATGTCAACTGTCTGTCTGTTGATGCACCGTTCAGCGTATTTGAAAACTTTGGTTTTGCCAGCGGACGAAACGTTGATAAATTTGCAGGATGGGATGTGCTCCGCGCGGATAACAACATCGCTTTCCTTCCCAGATACATCAATTCCTTCATGTCTCTGAAAGTAGAACAGTATCTGGATTTCGATACACACGGATTATTCATCTGCAGCGTTACCGAAGCACGCGTGATTTCTTCCGTTGAAACGATGACTTACACCTACTATCAGAACCATGTAAAACCGAAACCGGATACCGAAGGTAAAAAAGGATTTGTTTGTAAAGTATGTGGTTTCATCTACGAAGGCGAAGAACTTCCCGATGATTATATCTGCCCTCTGTGCAAACACGGTGTAGCAGACTTCGAACCCATCGGATAATTTTAAATCATTTCTGGTTTCCCGCCAGAGTCAAAAGGAGCGATTGCTCCATAGATTGGATATCTATGGAGCAATCGCTCCTCATATTTTTGTCACTCCATCTCAAGTTTTTCCACCTTCATTCCTATATTTTGTAGTAGAAACTGACAAAAAAATCCGATAATTTGTGCGTAAATTTTCGTGCAATCTGTCTTGTACATAAAATTTAAGTATAGTATAATAGTTTGCGTTCTAACAATCTTTCTATGGGATTCGCTTTTAGATATTGCATTTCATCCCGTAGTCTATTTTTGAAGGAGGATTTTCTATGAGTCAAAATGTACCTCAGCAGGAAAATAAAATGGGTGTTCAGCCCATTAATAAACTACTGATCTCAATGGCTGTGCCGCTGATGCTGTCCATGCTGGTGCAGGCCTGTTATAATATTGTAGACAGCATTTATGTTGCTCAATTAAGTGAAGATGCGCTGAATGCCGTTTCAATGGCATTTCCGATCCAGAATCTGATGATCGCTGTTTGTTCCGGTACTGGTGTTGGTATCAATGCCCTGCTTTCCCGTTCATTAGGTGAGAAGAATTTTAAAAATGCAAATTCTGCTGCAAATACAGGTATTTTCCTTGCAATCTGCAGTTATGTTGTTTTCGCACTGGTGGGTATTTTCGTATCCTATCCTTTTTACATGAGTCAGATCAGCTACAACATGGATATCGTAAATGGTGGTGTTACCTACCTTCGTATCTGCTGTATCTTCGGATTGGGACTGTTTTTACAGATTACGTTTGAACGCCTTCTGCAAAGTACCGGTTTAACGGTTTATACTATGATCATGCAGATGACTGGTGCTGTGATCAATATCGTATTGGATCCGATGTTTATCTTTGGTATTGGACCTTTCCCGAAATTAGGAGTCGCTGGTGCTGCTGTTGCAACCTGTATCGGTCAGACTGTTGCTGCCATTATGGGTATTTACTTCAATATCCATTTCAATAAAGAAATCCAGCTGCATTTCCAGGATATTTTAAAGCCTTCTTTAAAAACAATCAAGCGTATTTACGTAGTTGGTGTTCCTTCTATTATTATGGCATCAATCGGCAGTGTTATGTATTACGGTATGAACTTGATCCTGACTGGATTTAATGCGACTGCCAGTGCTGTTTTTGGTGTTTACTACAAGCTCCAATCCTTCTTCTTTATGCCGGTATTCGGTATGAACAATGCGCTGGTTCCGATTATGGCATACAACTATGGCGCACAGAAACGCAGCCGTATGATTCACTCGATTAAAAGTGGGCTGGTATTTGCGTTAGTTTTGATGACAATGGGACTGCTGGTATTTGAAATTGCTCCTGAGTTCTTATTAAGACTTTTTAACGCAAGTGATACCATGTTAGAAATTGGTGTTCCCGCACTGCGTATGATTGCCGTTCATTTCCCGATTGCTGCACTTTGTATCGTACTGGGTACTGCATTCCAGGCATTGAGTAAAGCATCTTACAGTGCGATTGTTTCGATGGGAAGACAGTTGATCGTGCTGCTGCCGGCTGCTTATTTACTGGCAAAATTCGGCGGTTTGTCTGCAATCTGGTGGGCTTTCCCCATCGCAGAGCTGATGAGTTTACTTTTAACGGTCATCTTCTTCCGCAAAATTTACCGGGAAATCATTTTAAAAGTACCGGATCTAGTTTAAATCTGCACCACGGATTCATGTAGAACTGTACGTTACTTGTTTAGACTGATTGATTCACTCATTTAGATTGGCTGTTTCCTTGCGTAGACCGATGGATGTACTCGTTTAAACTGGATGCTTCCTTGTCTAGACCGATGGATCACTTGTTTAAGCTAGCTGTTTCCTTGTCTAGGCCGATGGATCACTTGTTTAAGCTGGTTGTTTCCTTGTGTAGACTGATGATTCACTCGTTTAGACCGGTAATATTTCTTTAAAAATCACGTTTCAATAGCCAGATACGTTCAGATGTATCTGGCTATTTTTTTAGAACGAATTCGTCTCTGTTTCGAACTCATACATCTTTACACTTTTTCTTGCAACCAAGGTAACTGGTAATTTTACCACCGAACTATTCGTGCCGTCCTTCAATTCCTGCAATTTTTCAATTGCCAAAACAGCACGCTCGTGATGGTCTTGTTTGACCGATGTCAGCATCGGTACAACCTGGCGGCAAATAGGATTGTCATCAAATCCCACGATAGACAAATCTTCAGGAACACGTATGCCATTTTCCTGTAAAAACTGCATCAGATCGACAGCATAATAA
>CAZTHP010000015.1:0-32250 GCA_964613155.1 uncultured Lachnospiraceae bacterium
GCAAAATGGATTATTTGATAACTTTGATCCATCCTTCGGGAGCTTCAATACGTCCCATCTGAATACCTGTCAGAGTTTCATATAATTTTTTCGTAATCGGTCCCATTTCGTTCATACCGCTGGAGAAACAAATTTCTTTGCCGTGATCTACGATTTTTCCAACAGGGGAGATTACAGCTGCGGTACCGCAAAGTCCACATTCAGCCATATCTTCTAATTCGCTCAGATAAACTTCGCGTTCTTCTACTTCAAGTCCTAAGTATTCTTTTGCAACATGAATCAGCGAACGACGTGTAATAGAAGGAAGGATACTGGAGGATTTCGGTGTTACTACCTTACCGTCTTTTGTTACGAACAGCATGTTAGCACCGCCGGTTTCTTCAATCTTTGTTCTGGTTGCGGGATCCAGATACATGTTTTCATCATAACCTTCATTGTGTGCGGATACGATAGCGTGTAAACTCATCGCATAGTTCAAACCTGCTTTGATATGACCGGTTCCGTTCGGTGCCGCACGGTCAAAATCAGATACACGGATTGTCAGCGGGCGAACACCGCCTTTAAAGTAAGGACCAACGGGCGTAACAAATACACGGAACTGATATTCATCAGCGGGTTTTACGCCAATAACAGGGTTAGATCCGAACATATAGGGACGAATATATAAGGTTGCACCAGAACCATAAGGCGGAACATAAGCTTCATTAGCAGAAACGGTCTGAACGACAGCATCAATAAAACGATCTTCGGGGAAAATGGGCATTTCCAGTCTTTCAGCTGATGCTTTTAAACGAGCAGCATTCAGATCGGGGCGGAAAGTTACGATATGTCCATCTTCTGTTGTATAAGCCTTCAGACCTTCAAATACAGTTTGTGCATATTGTAAAACACCGGCGCATTCGCTGATTACAACGTTAGCGTCGGAGGTAAGACCACCTTCATCCCAAGAACCATCCTTATAATTTGAAACATATCGTTTGTCGGTTTGGACATAAGCAAAACCAAGATTGCTCCAGTCAATATTCTTCTTCTCCATAATATTTCTCCATTCTCTCATAGTAAGCTAAAAAGCAGCAACAATCTGATTTGTAGGATTGTTACCAAATGATTAAAATAAGTATAATCTTAAGATTACACAGTGTCAAGTGAGAATCTTGTCTCAAATAACAAGAAAGAATCACAATAAAAACAGGTTATATTTGTAATATATAGAATAGAAGATAGACGTGTTAAAATTCAAACTTTTGGTCTGGAATTTCAAAACAGTCTTCAATCCCTTTGCAGCGAGTCATTTGGCTGATTTTGCAGCAAGTCATTTAGTTGATTTTATAGCGAGTCGTTTGCTTGATCAGCCGAAAAAATCTCGCGGGAAGAATGACATGTGAAATATAAAATTTGCCATTCTTCTCCCATTTCTTGCAATAAAGAACGAATCTTATGAAAACAGGTGTCATCTAAATTCACAAACGGATCATCTAAAATGAGGAAAGGCTTTTCGGAAGAAAAAAGATCCTCGATGATTGACAAGCGAAAACAGAAATCAATGAGATTACGTTCTCCCAGACTGTACCATTCAGGTTGTCTGAAAATACCTTCTTGTGAAAGCATAACTTGAAAATTGGAGTCAATTGCAGCTTCTGTAAAATCATCCTTCTCCAGCAGAGCTGCATACTTATGAAAGTTCTGTTCAATACTGTGGATGTAGTGATTCGTAAATTGGTGTTTTGCCTGTGTCAAATAGTGTTTTGTTTGTGTTAAAATTTGATGATGCTTTTTGTAAGTTTCAATTTCTTGATAAATGTTCTGTTTTTTATCCTCCAAAGAAACCGTTGTTTCTGCAAGTGCTTGAACGGATTGTCTTTGCGCTTGCAGAAAACTAATCTGCTGCACACAGTCTGTAAGTTTTTGCCGGCAAATCCGTTCTTTTTGCTGCAAAGTGGAAAGTGACTCGGAATCGGCAGTTTCTTTTGCTAACAGAAGGTTTTGGAGTTCCTGACTAGAAATAGTCTGAAAATCCGGATGTTCCTTTAAAAAGTTATTCATATTTTGAGAAGCAAGGCGCAGTTCTGTTAACAGTTTTTTGTAATGGATCAGCTGCATTTTCAAGTATTGAAGTTTTTCTTCCAATTCCGTGACCGATTCTTTTGAGGAAATGGAAAAGTATACTTGAAGATAGCAACTTAAATCATTCCGAAGCTGTTGAATTTCCAAAGTAAGCTTTTTTTGCTGTTGTTCCAGATCGCAGTAATAGTCGTAACGCTTTCTTAATTGTTTGTAAAGAAAGTATTGTTTTTTTGTAAGCTGTTCCAATAAGAATTCAGCATCAGCATTTGTCTGGTGATCAGAAGTTGTCTGGCGACCGGAATTTGTCTGGTGACCAGAATTTGTCTCATGAGAAGGTTCGGCAGGTGAGGCTAAATCGGTTGAATTGGAATCTTCTGTTTGAGAGTGTGTAAAATTCTTCAAAAAGATAGCCTGTAAGCTGGATAAATGCTGAAATATCAGAATACACAGCAGTTCCGCAGGAATGCCAAACCACAAAGCGGCAGAGAGCGTGCTAAGGCAAGCGATTCCAATACTGATGAACAAAATTCCGATAGCAAAAGTAAGCCAGAGAATCCCTTTATTCGGAGATTCTGTTTTGTTGAATTTCAATCCTTCTTTTGTTTTGAATTTCATCGTATCCGTTTTGTCGGATTTGATTTCATTCCTATTAACAAGAGACGTATTGTTTTTTGATTTTTTTTCGTTGCAGTCCAAATTGATAAGTTGCTCATTGTTTGATATATGAGCGGCATCGGTTATGTTATGAGCGATATCATCTGTGTTATCGTTGATGTCAGCTGCATTATGAGCGATATCATCTGCGTTATGAGCAAGATCAGCTGCATTGTGAGAGAAATCAGCTACATTATGAGCAAGATTACTTGCATTTTGGGCGATTCTTTCTTCGATGGAAAATAAAAGGGCAGCATCATCGTGGTATTCTGGAGAATTTAGAAGCATTTGTTTTTGTTGACTGGTAAATGCTGTGAATTCAGCGTCTGGGCTTTCGGCAAAAAAATGTCTCAGCAAATGGAAATCTTCCGTTTGATTCGCATGAAGCATTTTTACTTGTTTCTGCTGTTCAAGTAAAGCCAGGTGTGTACAAGATTGCATATAGGCATTTAAATCCCCTTCTTCCGGAAGTTGATCGCGAAAAAAAGTCTCTATCTGTTCTAATTCCTGTTCTTTTTCGAAACGTTGTCGATCAAGAAAGGTATAATGCGCTTGAATTTCCTGCTGTGTAAGAGCCGCGATTTGCCCTTGGATCGTCTGTAATTGCTGCTCAAATTGCTGTTTTTCCTGATGGAAACGTGCAGTTTGAGAAATGTTTTCTGCTAATTTTTTGCGTGCTGCCTTTGCTTCGGAAAGTTGCTGTTCAATGGAAACAACCTCTTGCTCTAATCGGGCAATTTCACCGCGATTCCCTGTTTTCACATAAAAACGCAGAGCAGAATCTATTTTTTTCAGAGCGTCGTCATATGCATTCATATCATCTGTTGATTCTGTTAATTGTGCAAGACGCGCCGTTAAGGTATCGTAAGATCCAGAGGTTGTTTTTTCCTGTGAAATATAAATGCTGCGCAGGCAGCTTGCTTTGTCGATGCCAAATAGTTCAAGTCCTGTTTCTTGGGTATAATCAAAATTTGGCTGCATCGTTTGTAGATCGTATAGCTGAAAGCTGTCTTCTCGTTCTTTTAGACCAAAAAAGCGTTCCAGATGATATTGTTTGCCGGAAACTTCAAAATCCAGCCAGCCGCCAAATGTTCCGCCTTGCCAGGGGCGGTAATGCTTACGTTCATTTTCTAAAAGATTGCGCCGAGTGGTAGATTCCAAGCCGTATAACATCGCGCAAAGGAAGGAAGCCAGTGTGCTTTTTCCCCAACCATTGGGCTGATTGATCAAATTGATCCCATCTGTAAACGAAAAGGAAATGTCGTGGAGACATCCATAATTAACAATGTGACAACGAAGCAGTTTCATAATTAAATAAATTCCTCTTTTCCTACAAGGGCACGAAGTCCTTCTGTAATAATTGCTTCTTTTTCGGAATCAGAAAGCTTAGAATCCGATAAAACAAGGCGGATAAATTCCCCTTTTAAAGAAAAATCATATTGATAATCCTCATAGGAAATCATTGGTCGGGTATGATTTTCAATGCAGAGAAAAAAGAAATCGGCAGCGTATTTTTGAAGTAAAAAATCAATCGGCACGATATATTCCGCAGGAATCGAGCCTGTTAATTTTAGGCGTATCAAATGACGCGCATCGATTTCAGAAAGCAGTTTTCCAATTTGTTCCTCTAAGTCTACATATTCTGTAGTATCCGTAAGATCAAATTCCAAGTCATAAAAACGGCGGTAAGCAAACGGAATAAAATGCGGTTCAATATGATAGTGGTCAAGCGAGGCCGCAGTCGGGTCGCTGCAAGATGGATAAGCAGCATTTTCCCAGGAAATATCCAAAAGTACGAATCCTTTGTCCCCGCATTCATCAAATCCGCGTCCTTCTAAACAGCCGCTGTAACAAAATAAAGTTCGATTATCAATCCATTCTGTTTGATATTGATGAATATGTCCTGCGGCGATGTAGGCAATCGACTTTTGCGCCAGATCATGTCGATCGTAGTAAAAACAGGAGTCCTGCGGGCTTGCTGCAGTCTTACTGGAAGTAATCTGACCGTGGAGCATAATCAGATGAATCTGCTCGGAGGAGAGCGTTTGAAGCGGTGTGAGATCACTGCCAATCCCTGTAATCGTTACAGCGTCATAAGTTCGTGAGGTAAACGTTTGAAAAGAAGATACGGTGGAAGCAGTTGCTGGATCGGAATTCTGCTTTGTTTCCTCGAATACCCAGAAATTAGAAGGCCATGTTTTTTCCAGTGCGAAAATATTCTTGATCTGGGCATCGTGATTGCCGGGCAGATAAAGAAAATCAATTTGAGGATGTCCCTGCATACAATTTCTAAGAGAAGAAATTGTAGAAGGAGAAATCCGATTCGTATCAAATAAATCACCGGAAATTAAAATCGCACGAACTTCGTTGGCAGCTGCATAGTCTGCCAGGCGGAAAAACGTATGAAGAAGTTCTTTTCTTCGAGTCTGTGCTTGAATAAATGATAAATGCGATTCCATACGAGAATCGAGATGTAAATCGGCACAGTGGATAAAACGAACGTGGTGCATGGGCTCTCCTTTGAAAATTACAAATAATTGATAAATAGATAAAGACTTCATCTATAAATGCAATAGAGGTTTCAGCTGCAAATGTAGTAAAAATCTCATTTGCAAATACAGTAGAGGTTTTATCTACAAATGCAATGGAAGTTTTATCTGCAAATACAATAGAGGTTTTATCTGCAATTGCAGTAGCGGCTTCATCTATAAAACTTCGCAGTAGCGGAAAACAATAACAACAATAACTTTAATGGTATTTGGAACGACAAATTTGCGGGTGGTTTCAATCATGAATGCAGTAATCATCTTACAAATAGCGGGGGATCGCCTAAAAAATGATAAGCATCGTCTTATACAAGAGTGTAGCACAAGTGATGAGATGTGTCAATATAAAAATGAAACATATGTTCTAAAAAGTGCTTGCAATGTTTTGGGAAGTGTGATATACTGCATACTACTTAGTGGAAATTACAGTGAATGATGGTGGAGAAATGAGATGAAGAATTCAGATGTTATCATTAAAAAGTGTTTTTTGTGTACTTTAGACCCACGTCAGCCTTTTGCCGGATACAATGAATTTATTCCGGGGAGTGATGATGAGATATCAAAGTACATCGTGAAGTTGATCTTACATAATAAGGCGAGCATGCAGTCGAAGCCAGCTGTGTATAAAGAAGATTCTTATTTGATGCAGATTCTTCCAGAACATGAAGAAAGTTTCGAACCCTTTGTGAACATTATCTCAGAGGAGATGTTTGCTTTGATGAAGGAGAATTCTTCTTTGCTGCCGGGATGCGGTGTTTTTGTTTGGGTTTTGATGGAAGAACAGAATGTAATTGCATTTTTTAAGCTGGATTATCAATCGAGGCTTATGAATTCCGTAGAAGCAGATGGTCGGATTGCCTG
Organism: uncultured Lachnospiraceae bacterium; assembly: GCA_964613155.1. Taxonomy (GTDB): domain Bacteria; phylum Bacillota; class Clostridia; order Lachnospirales; family Lachnospiraceae; genus TWA4. The sequence continues at coordinate 6,126 of CAZTHP010000015.1, forward strand.
GAAATTAAACAAAAGTCTGCTTCCGGGTTCTTCTCAAAAGGGATATGAATTTTTTATCATTAATCTGGACATGCAGCGTGTTCTGGTTTCAGATAAAAAGCATTCTGTCAACCATGATGAATCGGTTAATTTTATAGCAGAGTATATTTTGAAGCTAAGCCTGGAACAATCCGAGAAGGAGATGCTGGATACGATTGATGATGTGATGTTGGATACAATATCGCAGTGTTATGATGGAGATGTCCAGCAGAAGGTATTTTCTTTCCGCAATATGATGGCGGAAAAGGTGAATGAAGATGGGCGGATTCATATGGGCGAAGTTGCTGAGGAGATTTTTGCGGACAATGAGACAGCGGTTACACTCTGTAAGGAGAAATTGACGCAAAATAAAATTCCCAGAATTCCGATCATGGTGGGTAAGAAAGCGGAGCAAAAATTAAAAAAGAAGCATAAGATTATAACTTCGGCGGGAATTGAGATTTTAGTGCCGCCGGATTTATTGGAAAATGACCATTTTTTCGTATATGACAAGGACTCGTTTGGCAATATCGTAATTACGATTAAGGATCAAAATAGTATCGATCTGGGTGAAGAAGACGCATAATTTAGCCTCTAGAATCAAGTTTCAGGAAAAAAAAGCAAAATTGATTCTTATGAAAATAAAAAAAATCCAAAAAATGGAAATTTTTGGAAAAAAGTAATTGATAACTTGACTTTTCTATGATAATATAAATTTGTTGTATTATTGTTCTAGAAAGAAATTCAAGGGGAGACTATAATTATGAATTTCACAGGTATCTCAGATTGCGAACTTCTTGTAATGAAGTGCTTATGGCGCGCAGGACAGCCCATTTCTGTTCACGTATTGATTGAAGAACTGGATAAGCAGTACAATAAGAAGTACAAGGAAACAACCGTTTACACATTTCTTTCAAATTTAAGGAAAAAATCTTACGTTGATTCCTATAAGAAGGGTGCTTCTTATTTCTTCCCATTAGTCAGTGAGAATGATTACGTGAAGAATTACGCTCAGGTAATGAGAAAATTCTGGGGCGATGAAACACTTAGTGTGTTCATGCATTACATGGTAGATTCAGAAGGTAAAGATCTGGAAGCGAAAGCACAGATTGAGAAATTGCTCAAAGGCGAAAATTAATGAAAGATCCTTGTCAGATTCCAAAAAATGATCTGGCGGGGATTTTTTCTTTTATAAACAATTGTGCGAAACACTCCTTTAGAAGTTACCTACATTCAGGTGAGTGGTAGTTCATTTTATCCAATCTTGCCATAAAAACCTGCTTTTACTATGGCAAAGTATTTTTCACGGGTGCCGTAGAAAGTTCGTTGACAGATAACTGTTCTGTGTTAAAATAAAATTGTTGTATTTGGCGTATTGGAGGTAATATGGAAGATTTTATTTCAACGATATATGGTTTTCTAGCGAATATTCTGCTATTTGTTACGGAATTTTCAAGAGGTATGGCAAAATCAATGGGGGCACTTGCACCATTTATAGTGGGAAGTTGTTTTTTTGTCGCTGCTCTTGTTTGTTTGATGATGGCCATTAAGAAGAATGATGAAGAATATAATTTTTTTGTAAAAGCAGCAGTGGGAGGCAGCCTTTTATTGATCGTAACGCATCATGCGATTTTGTATCTAGAAGGGTTGGATGTGATTCAGACTGTTCCGTTTTATAGTTCTCCCGTCCTTCTTGTGTTGGTAATCGGTGTTTTGGCATTTGCAGCAGTGAATTATTATTTGGAAAATACAAAAGGAACGATTACTTTACTGGTATGGGGGGCTGAATTTTTATTTGCAGTAGGTGCTATCACCTTTTGGGACTGTATGAAAGGTGCAGATGGTACGCTTCAATATGAAAATCTATTATTTGCTGCTAATATTGTGAAGCCATTTTCTGCTTTTGTAAATGAATTAGGATTTCAAACGATCGTTGGAATATTAGAATATATTTTATTAATGTTTTTGCTGTTCGGGACTGTTTTCTTTGTATGTCGAATGCGGATGTTCATGTGTAGAGAATGGTATTGGTGTTTGGCAGGACAATTGATGGTTGGAATAGCATATTTACTGTACGCGGTGCATGATGATTATACATGGCGTATGGATCAGGCATTTTTAGTTTTTCTTCTGTTTTGTGCCGGTTGGATGTTGAATTTTATCATGTTTTTTTATGAATTACGAATTAGAAATCAAGATGGCTGTACCGGTGCTTTCTTTATGGTAGTTGCTGGTGTCTTATGGAGCTGTGCTGTGGTGATTGCAGCGGATATTGCAAAGCAAGGGGGGATGCGAACGACACTGAAAGGGATTTCTAGTCTTATGACGAAGGTGTATCGCATGATTCCGGTGGGAATCCACACAAATTTTAATCAAGGCAATTGGATTCTAGCTCTTTTGGGAATTGGGATTGCGATGATTTTAGCAGCAATTATCGTTGTGCTTCTATTTTTTGTTTTATCTCATGTGCTGGTTTATGATGCGACGAAGACGGGGATGGATGTTTACTGGTTCCGGAATTGTTCCATGTTTTTGCTGATTTCTATCGTTCTGTATTGGGGCTGTTCTACATATGGTACATTGGTTTTAACACAATATCCATGGATAGATTTGGCAGCGCAGTCTTTAGCAGGGATTGCACTTGCGTTATGTTTTTCCAATATTGCACCTGCTTTAAGAGTGGGATTTGCCCAGCAGCTAAAGCTGATTTTAATTTCGACACTTACTACCGTTTTGTTTGGGATTCTTTTGGTACCGGCATTACTTGCACTGATATAATTGCACTGATATAAGATACAATTCGTGACAGAAAGAGAGGTATTTACGATGAAATATGTGATTGTTTTGGGAGATGGAATGGCGGATAAGCCGATTGATGTGTTAAATGGACAGACTCCCTTGGAATATGCGAAGACGCCTGTTATGGATGAAATGGCTGCAAAAGCAGAAATTGGTCTGACCTGGACGATTCCAGAAGGAATGAAGCCGGGAAGTGATACGGCAAATCTGGCTGTTTTAGGCTATTATCCTAGAAAATATTACACGGGTCGTTCTCCTTTGGAAGCTTTGAGTATTGGGGTTCCTATGAAAGATACCGATATTGCGCTGAGATGTAATCTGGTTACTTTATCGGAAGAAGAACCATACGCAGAGAAAACAATTCTGGATCATAGTTCAGGTGAAATTTCAACGGAAGAAGCAGATGTTTTGATTCAAGCGGTTAAAGAAGCATTTGAAAATGAAACCTTTCAGTTTTATACGGGGACAAGTTACCGGCATTTGCTGATCTGGGATCGCGGAGCGGTGTTAGAATTTACACAGCCGCATGATGTTTTAGGACAGGTGATTGGGCAATATCTGCCGAAGCAGGATATTTTCCGTCAGATGATGGAAAAGAGTTATACAATTTTAAATGAGCATCCGATCAATCAAAAAAGAGCACAGCAGGGATTGAATAAAGCCAATTCTTTATGGTTTTGGGGTGCTGGCACAAAACCTGCTTTATCTTCATTCGAGGAAAAAACAGGCAAGAAAGGCGCAATGATTTCAGCCGTAGACCTTTTGAAAGGAATTGCAGTCGGTGCGGATATGAAAGTAATCGAAGTTCCTGGTGCGAATGGATCCCTTCATACTAATTATGAGGGCAAAGCACAGGCGGCTATCGATGTTTTAACAAAAGAAGATTATGATTTTGTCTATATTCATTTGGAGGCACCTGATGAAATGGGACATCAGGGAAGTGTAGAGAAAAAGGTGCAGTCGATTGAATATTTGGATGAACGTGTAATCGCGCCGGTTAAAAGAGGACTGGAAGCAGCGGGAGTTGATTTCCGGATGTTGGTAATGCCAGATCATCCGACACCGATCTGGTGTCGTACGCATACAGCTGATCCAGTGCCATATATGATTTATGATAGTACCACTGATTTGGGTCAGGGACTTTTGTATACGGAAAAAGATGCAGAGCAATCTGAAAATCGAGAAGCCGAAGGCTATCGTTTGATTGAGAAATTATTGCAGATTCGCTAACAGTTCAAGTGTACAATCGGCAGTAATTCGGCAGCAATAAAGTATGGATTCAGAGCCAGCCTTGAAAACACGTTGTGTTTTCAAGGTGTGGTTATCTACTAATAAAAACAGCTTGTAAAATGCAAGTGTTGTTATCGGTGTTTCGTAAGTTTTGGCATAGTTCTGACCATTCAGCAAGAAAGGAACAATCAGTAACAAAAAAGCGGTCAGTAACAAAGGAACAATCAGTAACAAAAAAGCAGTCAGTAACAAAGGAACGCTCAGTAAAAAAAACAGTCAGCAACAAAAAATCTTGTACCGAAAGGGCGGTGAGGGTATGATTTCGGATACGAATGTGCTTCGGGTGATTCAGGAAGTGAAAAAAGCCGTAATCGGAAAAGACGATGTACTGTATAAAATGATGGCGGCGATTTTAATGCAGGGTCATATTTTGCTGGATGATATTCCGGGAGTTGGGAAAACAACGATGGCATTGGCATTTTCCAGGGCGATGGATTTGCAGCAAAAACGTATGCAGTTTACACCAGATGTTTTGCCAAGTGATGTGACCGGATATTTTATGTACGATTATCAAGGCGGTACATTTGAATATAAAGAAGGTCCGATTATGAGTGAATTGTTTTTGGCGGATGAAATTAATCGTACTTCACCGAAAACCCAGTCGGCATTGTTGGAGGTAATGGAAGAACGAAAAGTGACCATAGATGGGCATACTTTTCCTGTGCCGCGCCCGTTTATTGTGATGGCAACGCAAAATCCATCGGGTTCTTCTGGTACACAGCCATTACCTGATTCGCAGATGGATCGTTTTATGATCTGTCTTCATATGGGATATCCAAATCCCAGGGAAGAAATTGAGATTGTAAGGCGCAGAGCGAATCAAAATCCGCTGGATGAGGTGGAAAAGGTGATGGGAAAACAGGAATTGCTGGCAATTCAGGATCAGATTCAGGATATCTATATTCAGGATACGGTTTATCAATATGCGGTGGAACTTGTGAATCAGACGCGTGTGCATGATATGATCAAATTGGGTGTCAGTCCGCGCGGAACTTTGGCATTAGTCCGAATGGCGCAAGGAATGGCTTTTTTAAATGGTCGGGACTATGTCCTGCCAGAGGATGTTTCTTATGTATTTAAAGATGTCGCTGCACATAGAATTTTTTTGAATGCGAAGGCAAGAGTGAATCAATTGACGGCAGATGCTATTTTAGAGGAAATTTTACATACCGTTCAGCAGCCTGCACCGTGGCGGAGGCAGAAAAAAGGATTTTAACTGTTAAAATTATTTATGAAAAAATGGATTTTAATGTTTTTTACAGTAAGCGCGACATTATACTTCATTATTATGTATGAATCGCCGGAAGTGTATCGTTTACTGATTGTGGAAATCATTTGGTTTGCAGCAGCACTGCTTCAACTTGCTTATGGAAAGCGGATGGCAGAGGTTAAGCTTCTGGACTATGTGCGGGTAGTCGATAAAGGGAGCGATATTCAGCTTCCGATACAGATAGAGAATAAGGGTGTGTTTCCCATCTTGTTTCTGACGAGTATGGTTCGTGTAAGTGTTTTGGAGCGGGATAAGGAACGGAAAATTAATCCGTGGAAGTCTCGTAATCTGGCAGTTTGGAAGCAATCTTGTTCTTTGAAAGGTCGGGAGAAACGCTGCGAATTGATTTCTGTGGAAGCCAACAAGGCGGGATTGTGCCAATTTCAGTTGGAACGAGTGATTTGTTATGATATGCTTCATTTGTTTTCTGGTCAAAAAAAGTCCCAGCAGACGATATCGGTGTTAATATTGCCCCGAATTTATCCTGTTGCAATGGAAATTCAATCGGCATTTCGTTATTTCGGAGAGGAAAGCGGCCTCTATTATGAAGATGGAGAAGGGCAGGATCCGGCGGAAATTTTGGATATTCGTCCGTATCAGGCAGGCGATCGTTTTCAAAAGATTCATTGGAAGCTTTCACAGCGAACTGGCAATCTGATGGTACGGGAATATAGTGATCCGATTGGATTTGCAGTTATATTTTTATTGGATACGGAGCGATTTTCTGAGGCTTATCTGGAAACTTTTATGTCGATCAGTCTGCAGATGTGCGAAGAAAAATGCCTGCATTATCTTTGTTTTTGTGAAGAAAACGGCAGTTTGATACGAAAAGCAATTATTCACATTGAGGATAGTTATCTTTTTTTACAGCAGATCATGAGTCCACAGACGGGGATTCGAAAAAGCAGGCGATTTCAAGAGGATTTTTACGATGATTGGTATGGGAGAGAAAGTTATCATACCAGCCTGCGTTTGACTGAAACACTTGACTTATATAAGCAACGAGAATCTGCAGGGCATATCGAAGCACAGGATGTACAAGGGAGCTTGGCGCATTTGATGCTGGAATTATAACATGAGAAGAAGACTGATTTGTCTGTGATTGGTGCAGTAGAATTTGAATTGTTCGAATGGTTGGTGCATGAGTGTAATTCGAATTGTTCCAATGTGATTTGCAGAATAAATGGGAAGCATCTATATGTGATGGATAAACGAACTTTGAGTAGATTGGAATTCGGTCGCTAAAGAAGATAACGCTTAACTAAAAATACCGAAAAAGCGAAAAGGTAACGGTTGATTGAAAATGCCGGAAAAGCGGAAAGGTAACGGTTGATTGAAAATGCCGGAAAAGAAGACAAAAAGTACGATTGCGAATAATTTTGCAAGTGGTTTAGTTAGCAGAGTGCCGTTTTTTGCGAGCTGTTTGTTTCTAGCATGGGTGATGGTACAATTAACGATTGATGTAACCGGAACAGAAGTGGATTGTTTTTCGGCGGCAATCAATCATTTTATAGATGCCTATAATCAGTGCGGTTATTATGATGTAAAGTTAGCATATCTTGAAAATGGAAATCTGCTGTCTCGTACCAGCGGATTTTTTCGAATCCAGCTATGGGGATTTTTTAGCTTTTTGTTAAGTTTTTCCGGTTTTTTGGCAGGTATTTGTAAAAAAGAAAAACTTTCCGGCTGGGAAGTGGTTTCCTGTTACTTGATAAGTGGGATGCTTTTAGGCATGATTCTTTTGGTTGGAAAGATTCCGTCCTATCAAAATCTGATTTTTCTTCTGGTGGGATGGATGTATCTTCATTTAGTAAGAGCATGGACAGAGCTGAAGGGAAAACAAACTTTACGGGAGTTCTTGGGAACGTTTCCGAAGTCGATATTTGTTTGTTACGCAGTGCTTTTGGCAGGTATTTTTGCGATGCCGCATTTCCTGCCAGTGGAGAAGCTTCCGAAAGCGCAGAGTGAAACGAAGCAGATTATTTTTGAGAAAATGCAGGAATTTCATTTGATTACGAGTCAATATGAAGAAAATCAGGAGAGAAATCGCATCGAACAGGAAATAGAGAATGCGTCAAATGCGCCGACAGAAGAAATATTATTTGCCGAATCCGAACCAAGTACCGAAAGAAATCCGGCGGATTTGTCAGGAGAAGATTCTGTGGAACAGGAAAGCTTTAACTTTGATCCGACGGGAGAAGATTCTACAGAGCAAGATGGCTTTGACTTTGATTCTACAGAGAAAAATCCGGGAGTGTGGGAGGAATTTGCGTCAATATGGCAGAATCGCAGCACTGCCTTATTTGGATATGAAGGAATTGGAAGCGAAGACAGCCGCCTAACGGGTAACTTAAATGGTAGCGGTTCTGGGTCGGGAAGTGGTAAAATCAGCGGCGGTCGTACCGACCGTATCGGGAATCTGCAATTTACAGGCAAAACTGTTTTTACGGCATATTCAGAGGAAAAACCGGATGAAATGCTGTATATCCGTTTTTTTTATGCGGAAAATTATCAGAAAAATCGCTGGGAGCAGAGTGAGAAAACTCAGACTATTCCCGTTTTTTACACCTTACAAAATTCGGATGCATCAATAGTATCATCTACCTCATCGTTATCGTCTTCATCTGGGTCAGCAACGTCATCAGAGCAGGGGGATGGGACAGAAGATACAGCTACAACTACCGGTTTATCCGAAGATGCATTTCTGCAATTAAAAATGGGAACAGCTGATCTGAAATCCGATTCCGCAGAAAAATCGGGGAACTCGAATCAAGGCGAGAAGATTTTGGTTTCCAGCAGTCGTTTTATCGAACAATTTTATCCTGAAACAAGGGGGTATCGAACCAAAACCTGTCAAGTGGTGCCAGAGAATCTGCAGCAGGTGCTGAAGGATGAGTTTTCGCAATTTTTGAAGCAATCATCTATAAACTGGGAGCATACTGCTGGCGAAAAAATGGCTGAACATTTTTCAGAGGAGCAAATCGCTTCCTGGATTGAGCAGTTTTTAGAAGAACGGGCATATTATACGTTATCACCTGGACAGGTACCGAAGGGGAAAGATTTTATTACCTGGTTTTTAACAGAGAAAAAATGTGGGTATTGTATGCATTTTGCTTCAGCTGGAGTCATGCTGCTGCGTCAGGAAGGAATTTCCTCACGTTATGCAGAAGGGTATGTTGTGCCCGTATCGGCTTGGAAACAAAGTTCGGATGGAAGCTGGGTGGCAGATGTTAAAGATCAAAATGCACATGCCTGGGCTGAAATCTATATGGATGGCTGGAAACCGGTGGAAATGACACCTGCTTATGAAGGGGAATTAGCAGGAGATTTTGCAGGAGAACATGACCAGTATCTTGGAAGATGGAGCGTTCCAGCGGTTGTGATTGTAATCGCAAAATGGTTTCTGCGGGGAATCCTGGCAGTTGGAATATTGATTTTTGTGAGATTTTTCTATCGAAAAGGTACAGATTTGTACGAATATTCTTTGCTCCATACGGGAAATCGAAATCGTGACGTTCAGAATATGTTGCGTTTGACATTAATGCAGTATTCTAGAAAATCTTTTCAAAACAGAAGACTTGTAAAGCAGGCTTTGAACCAAAAAAATATAACCAAACAGGAATTTATCGACATGATTTCCAAGCTTTGGTCAGAAGCTGATTTGGAAGGAGAATCAGATGGAAAAAGTATAAAAAAAGAGCTGGGAGGAAAAGCGAGAGAAGAACAGGGAGAAAAAAAGGAAGAAAGACCGGAAAAAGGGCAAGAAGAAAGACAGAAGGAAAAACAGAGAATCGAAACGGCTATTGCAACAGAAGGAAACAAAAATCGCAAGGAATGGGAGTGGTTTGTAAATTTAACAGAGTATGCTTACGAAGCTGCTTTTGGAGAAGAAATTGGAAAAGAACAAAGAGTGGAAGCGTTGTGCTTGTATGGAAAAATTAAAAAACAACGCATTTCCCAAAAGAAAATAATTTATAGAAAGAAAATAATTTCCCAAAAGAAATAATTTTCAGAAAGAAATAATTTTCAAAAAGAGAAATCAATGATGTGAGGGGTAAAGGAGAAGATGGAGTTAACAGATTATTTAATAGTGTGTCCTTTGGTTTTTTTGGCAGGATTGGTTGATGCAATTGGCGGCGGCGGCGGCTTGATTTCCCTTCCTGCGTATATGATCGCGGGGATTCCGGCGCATATGTCACTGGGGACGAATAAATTGGCATCTACGATGGGAACCACTGTGTCGACGCTGCGTTTTGCAAGGCACGGTTATATGAAGTGGAAGTTCTGCGCGGCCGGTTCGGTTATGGCATTGATCGGTTCTGTTTTGGGGGCAGTACTGGCACTTCATGTAGAAGAAACCGTTATTAAGCATATGATGTTGGTCGTATTGCCGATCGCGGCATTTTATGTCCTGCGCAGAAAGAAAACAGATGCGGAAGAAAAAATTGCTTTGCCGGTAAAGAGGACACTTTTGGTCATTGTGATTTCTGCCTTCTTCATTGGAATCTACGATGGATTTTATGGGCCGGGAACGGGTACTTTTTTGATTTTGATCTTAACAGGGGCAGCACGTATGGATACAAGAACGGCAGCAGGAACGACGAAGGTGATCAACTTATCTTCTAATGTAGCTGCTCTGATTACTTATATAATCAATGGAAAAGTTGTGTATTCCATTGGTTTAGCCGCTTCTGTATTTTCGATTGCAGGTCATTATATTGGAGCAGGGCTTGTTACCCGAAACGGACAAAAGATTGTGCGGCCGGTAATCTTAACAGTGTTAGCAATCTTATTTATCAAGATTATTAGCGGAAACTAAAACAATATGTGAGCAAACATGTGAGCAAAACATGTGAGCAAAACATGTAGATGCAATATGCAAATAAGGTATGTGGATAAAAGGCTTAATAGTGACAAGTAACTATTTTATCTTACACTGGGGCAGAGAAGGGGCTGTAAAAAAATTTCCTTGAGACAAGGCATCTGTTTATGAAAATGGACAGATGCCTTTCTTTGTAATACAACAGGCAGTCACACAGGAACTCACACCGATTTATGAGGAGCAGTTCTCAGAAAGCAGTTTTGGTTTCTGTCCGAACAGAAAGTATATACAGGATCAGATATATCAATTGTTGTTTTAGTGTGTCTAAGTGTATAGTATATAGTCAATAGTCAATAGGTGCTGATTTCATTTATCGATAATATAAAAAACAAATTTTTTTGTCTGTATAGAAAATATGGCATATTTTAAATGCAAGATAGAAAAGGCAAAAAAACAGTGTCACGAATTTGATATTTTCTTATTAAATCTTATATATCATTCCATAAGAAAAAGCTATAGTTAATAAAAACTATGAGAGGAAGAGCATGGCATGAAATATGGATATTTTAATGAAGAGAAAAAAGAGTATGTAATTACGAGACCAGATACTCCTGCACCTTGGGTGAATTATCTGGGCTCTCCAGAATATGGAGCAATTGTATCTAATAACGCCGGAGGATACAGTTTTGCAAAATCAGGAGCAAATGGACGAATTCTTAGATATATTTTTAATCAGTTTGATGAACCAGGAAGATATATTTATTTACGAGATAATATCACAAAAGATTATTGGTCGGCATCTTGGCAGCCAGTAGGGAAGGATTTGGAAGAATATAAAAGTGAATGTCACCATGGAACGGCTTATACAAAAATGATGGCGGACTACACAAATATTCATTCAGAAGTACGATATTATGTTCCGTTAAATCAATCTTATGAGGTTTGGAATCTAAGCGTGACGAACAAATCCGAAGAAAAACGTGAAATCAGTGTGTTCGGATATGCAGAGTTCACAAATAATAGTAACTATGAACAGGATCAAGTAAATTTACAATATTCTCAATTTATTACAAAAACAGAATTTAATGAGAATCGAGTGCGTCAAATGATTCACGCGAATTTGGATAAGCTTGAAGATGGAAAAGATGTAGACGATAAGATTGTTTTTAACCGATTTTTTGGTTTAGGTGGAGTAAACATTGATTCTTGGTGTGGAGATAAAGAAGAATTTCTTGGAAGATATCATGGATATGGCAATCCTCAGAGTGTCATTGATGGAAAGTTAAGTGGAACTGGAAATTATAACGGAAATGCTTGTGGAGCGTTATCTACAACTTTGATTCTTGAGCCAGGTGAAACAAAAGAAATGGCATTTATAGTCGGAATGAAAGATGACAGCGAGGCCGAAACCATTCTAAAACATTATGAGGATTGTGCAACAGTATGCCAGAAAGAGATGGAAGAACTGATTGCGTATTGGCACGGACAGTTATCTCATTTTCAGATAAAAACTCCTAGCGAAGAATTTAATATCATGATTAATACTTGGAATGCATATAACTGCTTTATGACATTTATTTGGTCACGTGCGGCTTCATTTACATATTGTGGTCTGCGCAACGGTTATGGATATCGAGATACTGTACAAGATATTCAAGGTGTGATTCATCTTGCACCAGAGATGGCAGTTGAAAAAATTAGATTTATGCTTTCTGCGCAGGTAGACAATGGAGGTGGACTTCCACTTGTAAAATTCACACACAATCCAGGACATGAAGATACACCAGATGATGCGTCTTATGTAAAAGAAACAGGGCATCCTGCATATCGTGCAGATGATGCATTATGGCTGTTCCCAACAGTATATAAGTATATTTCAGAAACAGGAAATGTAGAATTTATTGATGAAGTTATTCCATTTGCAAATAAGGATGAAGGAACAGTATATGAGCATCTAAAACGTGCAATCGATTTTTCGATGAATCATTTAGGAAAACATGGAATGCCAGCAGGATTATATGCGGACTGGAATGATTGTCTCAGACTTGGTAAAGACGGAGAGTCTACATTTGTGGCACTACAGTTTTACTATGCAATGACAATTTTGAGAGAATTTGCTGCATATAAAAATGACCAGGAATATATCGAGTATTTGAATGAAAAGCAGGAAAAACTTGAGAAATTAATTCAAGAATTGTGTTGGAATGAAGATCGTTTTATTCGTGGATTTACAGAGGCGGGAGAAGTGATTGGAAAACGCACAGATCCAGAAGCAAATATGTGGTTAAATCCTCAGAGCTGGTCTGTAATCAGTGGATTAGCAAGTGATGAACAGGCAGACCTTGCACTTCAAACTGTATATGATCGATTGAACACAGAGTATGGTGCTATTTTGATGGATCCCCCCTATCATGCGCATGCATTTGATGGGGCACTGGCAGTCATATATAATGCGGGAACCAAGGAAAATGCAGGTATTTTTTCACAGTCTCAGGGATGGATTATTCTTGCAGAGGCCTTAAGAGGGCATGGAAACAGAGCATTCCAGTATTTTATGGAGAATGCACCGGCAGCACAAAATGACAGAGCAGAAATTCGAAAATTGGAGCCATATTGTTATGGACAATTTACAGAAGGAAAGGCAAGTCCAAACTTCGGCCGTTCACATGTACATTGGCTGACAGGAACTGCGTCTACTGTGATGGTTGGATGTGTAGAAGGAATTTTAGGAATGCGTCCAGATTTTTATGGACTTTGTATTAATCCATCTGTACCAGAAGAATGGGAAAGATTTGAAATAGAAAAAGATTTCCGTGGTTGTCATTTACACATTGTTGTAGAAAATCCTGAAAAAGTAGAATCTGGATGTAAGCAGTTGATTGTTAATGGAGAAATAATGGAAGGAAATTATATTCCACAGAATAAGTTGACAGCACAGACAGAGATTGTGTTATTCATGTCATAGCAATGAAAGAGGAATTGTGATGAAACAGATAGAATTTCAAGATAGAGATGGAACATTTATCATTCGGAATCCTGAAAATTATAGTGGATTATATATGCCACTGGCAGGAGAAAAAGGATTAAAAACAAGTATCACTCCGACATTGGGAGGCGATAGCAAAACAGATCAAAATCATTTTTTGTTAGAACCAGTGAGCATTGAAAATTTACATAACAATCGAAATACGAGAAATTTTTGGTGTCGTATAGAAGGAAAAGGATATTGGTCTGCATGTGGTATGTCAGCAGAGCAGGAATATCAAAAATATACAGAAGATCAAGATGAAAGTGTATTAGAAGCAGGATTTATGTGGCAAAAAATCCAAAGAACTTCAAAAAAATATGGACTTCGTTCTGAAATTACATCTTTTGTTACTTTAGATGGTATTGCAGAAGTTCACCTGATGGAAGTAAAAAATATTTCAGATGCGGACTTAGAAATTACACCGATTGCAGCGATTCCAATATACGGAAGAAGTGCAGATAATCTTAGGGATCATCGCCATGTAACATCTTTGTTACATCGGATTGAAACAACAGATTATGGAGTAGAAGTTACTCCGGTACTGTCCTTTGATGAGCGTGGACATCAAAGAAATAATACAACGTATTTTGTTTGTGGATCAACTGCAGATGGAGCAGCACCGAAAGCGTTATTTCCAACGGTAGAAATGTTCATAGGAACAGGAGGATCTTTCCTGGCACCAGAAGCAGTGCGAACAGACAAACAAGGAGTTGGTGCAGGGAAAAAAATAGAAGGAAAAGAAGCACTTGGCGGATTGGTATTTGAATCTGTGAAATTACCGAAGGGCGAGACAATTGCTTATATTGTACTTGCTGGTGTGACAGATGAAAAAGGGAAAATTCAAGAAGTTGCTGAAGCATATCATACAAAAGAGCAAGTTCTCTCAGAATTAGAAAAAATCAAAGAGCATTGGAAAGAAAAAGTGAATGTTGGTTTTGAAACAGGAAATTTGAACGTGGATAACTATTTGAAGTGGATTTGTTTCCAACCAATTCTCAGAAGAATTTATGGATGTTCTTTCCTTCCGTATCACGATTATGGAAAAGGAGGTCGTGGATGGAGAGATTTATGGCAGGATTGTTTAGCGCTCCTGATTATGAATCCAACTGGAGTACGACAGATGATCGTAGATAATTATGGTGGTGTACGAATAGATGGAACGAATGCTACGATTATTGGAAATGCACAGGGAGAATTTATTGCAGATAGAAATAATATTACACGTGTGTGGATGGATCATGCATTTTGGCCATTTGTAACAACAAAATTATATATGGATCAAACAGGAGATATGGAAGTCCTGTTTGAAAAAATTCCATATTTTAAAGATTTACAGTCCCAAAGAGGAACTGCGCATGATACGCAGTGGAATGCGGAATATGGAAAATGTCAGAAAACAGAACAAGGCGAAATTTATTATGGGACGATGTTAGAGCATATTCTTTTGCAGAATTTATGTGCATTTTATGATGTTGGAGAACATAATCAGATGCGCTTGCATGGAGCAGACTGGAATGATGCACTGGATATGGCGTGGGAACACGGAGAAAGTGTTGCATTTACTTGTGCATATGCAGGAAATTTGAAGGATATTGCTGAGAGTCTCAAAGAATTAGAAAAGATTAGTGGAATTCACGAAATTGAAATTGCAAAGGAATTAGAACTATTATTAACACCAGGACGAGAAGTATATGATGATGCAGAAAAGAAAAGAGAACTGCTTCAAAACTATACAGAACAGTGTGCACATAATGTGAGTGGAGTTACAATATCCATCTGCTTGGAACAATTGATTGAAAATCTGGAAGAAAAATCTGAGTGGCTAATGGAAAATATTCGATTAAATGAGTGGATCCAAGATGAGAAAAATGGATGGTTTAATGGATATTATGATAACCATAAGCAAAAGGTGGAAGGAAAAGTAGAAAATCATGTGCGCATGATGTTAACAGGACAAGTGTTTGCAATTATGAGCGGAACTGCGCAGAAAGAACAAGTAGAGGCAATCTGCAGGTGCGCCGATCAATATTTATTTGATAAAAAAGCAGGAGGATATCGACTAAATACTAACTTTGAAGAAGAAAAGTTTGATCTTGGACGAATGTTTGGATTTGCATATGGAGAAAAAGAAAATGGTGCAGTATTTTCACATATGGCAGTGATGTATGCAAACGCACTCTATAAAAGAGGATATGCAAAGGAAGGACATAAGGTTTTACAGGCACTATTGGATGCAGCAATGGATTTCGAAAGAAGCATGATGTATCCTGGAATACCAGAGTACTTTGACAATGATGGACGAGGACTCTATGCATACTTAACCGGTGCAGCGAGTTGGTATATGCTTACAATGATTACAGAAGTATTTGGTGTAAAAGGTCAGTGTGGAAATTTAGTAATAGCTCCTTCATTAATGCCAGAACAGTATGATGAAGAAGGAAGAGCTACGTTATGTTTAGAGTTTGCTAATAGAAAATTTGATGTTTATATTGTGAATAGACAAAAGAAACATATGGAAAACGTTCAAATAAAAACAGCAACTTGTGATAAAGTTTCTATGGAACATGACGGAAGAAGGAGTGCATGGATTTCAAAGGAAAATATTGAAAAGTTATCACTAGATGAAAAACATCAGATATATCTCGAATTTGTATAAGATAAATGAAAGCCATCAGATATATCTCGAATTTGTATAAGATGAATGAAAGCCATCAGATATATCTCGAATTTGCATAAGATAAATGAAAGCCAGAATTGTGCAGTAGAAGTTACTACACGATTCTGGTTTTTTATAGAAAAAAGATTTACCACATAGATTTACAATACTTATCGCGATATTTTTTTGGTGTCATTCCAATAAAATTTTCAAAAGTTTGAATAAAATGACTTTGAGAAGAAAAGGAAAAATAATTTGCAATATCGACGATAGGAGTATCTGAATATTTTAAAAGGTGTGTAGCTTTTTCGATTTTCAGTTGACGAATATAGTCGCTGATTGATACTCCGAGGTTTTGCTTGAATACACGAGAAAGATAGTTGGATGACATTCCTGTATATTCTGCAAGATTCTGAATTGTAATTCGTTCTTTGATATGTGAATAAATGTAATCAATACACTGCATTACCGGTTTAGAGAGAATAGAGCTTTTCTTCTGTAAAATCATTTTTCCAGTAAAATCTTTTGCCATTATATGATGAAGATCGGCTATTTGGCGAATAGTGGTACAGGAATCCATCTTTAAGATGTAAAAATCGCTGAGGCGATATGCCTGCTCTGGCTCAAGTCCGCCTTCAATACAATAACGAGTGATCATAGCGGTAGTTACTACAAAGTGATATTTGATATTTGTGATAGGATTGCGTGACAAAACTCCGGTTCCTTCCAAGTTTATAAAAGCATCTTTTTCACAATTTTGTATTACAGTTTCCATATCACCAGATTTTACAGCATTATAAAAAGAGTATTCGATAGATGGTGAACGATGAAGAAATTCAGATTCACTATTATCTAGTTCGCTTTGATATAATTCTTGTGAAAGTTCCATAAAATTACCTCCAAATTAAAATTTATTAAATTTTTTTACATTATGACACGAATTTGATATTTTGTTAAGATTAATAATATATTTTGAGATATGAAAATGATATATTTTACTCAACCAATAACGAAGCATATAAGTGCAAAAAAATAAGGAGGTTTGTTATGAAAAGAAAAATAGTAGCAGCATTTATGGTGGTTGCGCTTGCATCAGGTGTGCTAGCTGGATGTGGAAGCAAATCAACATCAGGTTCTGAAACAAGTGGAGAAGAAGGAAAAGTTCTTAATATTTATTCTTGGAATGAAGAATTTCGTGAACGTTTGGAAGCTGTGTATCCAGAGGTAGAATCTACATCAAAAGATGGAACTGTTACAACATTGAAGGATGGAACAGAAATTCATTGGATTATTAATCCTAATCAGGATGGTGTATATCAGCAGAAACTGGATGAAGCATTATTACAGCAGGCAGATGCAAGTACAGATGATAAAGTAGATATCTTCTTATCAGAAACAGATTATGTATTTAAATATACAGATAAGGATGCTGACGTTGCAATGCCACTTACAGATTTAGGAATTGACCCAGATGTAGATATGGCAGATCAATATGATTTTACAAGAACAACAGCATCTGACTCCAATGGTGTTCAGAGAGGTTCTACATGGCAGTGTTGCCCTGGATTATTAGTATATCGTCGTGATATTGCAAAAGATACATTTGGAACAGATGATCCGGAAACAATCGGAGAAAAAGTAAAAGATTGGACAACAATTAAAGAAACTGCACAGGAATTAAAAGACAAAGGATATTACACATTTGCATCTTATGCAGATACATTCCGCTTATATGGAAACAGCATTGCTGAATCTTGGGTACAGTCCGGAGAAACTACAATTAACGTAGACCAGAAAATTATGGATTGGGTAAATGATTCAAAAGAATGGTTAGACGCTGGTTATTTAAACTCAACAGTAAAGGGACAGTGGAACGATGATTGGAACAAATCTATGGGATCACAGTCAAAAGTATTTGCGTTCTTACTTCCGGCATGGGGAATTGACTTTGTGTTAAATCCCAACTGGGATGGAGATGCAGGTGCATGGGCTGTAACAACTCCTCCACAGGAATATAACTGGGGTGGTTCTTACATTCATGCTGCAACTGGAACAGACAATCCAGAACACGTAAAAGATATTATTCTTGCAATGACAGCTGAACAGGACAACCTGTTAAAGATTTCAAAAGATTACTCTGATTTTACAAATACAAAAACAGGTATGAATCAGGCAACCACTGATAAGGCATTTGCATCTGAATTCCTCGGTGGACAGAATCCATTTACATACTTTGCACCAGTTGCAG
Source organism: uncultured Lachnospiraceae bacterium (assembly GCA_964613155.1). GTDB lineage: Bacteria > Bacillota > Clostridia > Lachnospirales > Lachnospiraceae > TWA4. Next base: position 24,257 of record CAZTHP010000015.1, read on the forward strand.
AAAATATTGAGATTGCACCATTGTCAGCTTATGACCAGGGATGTGTAGAATTAATTCAGAACTCATTTAGTGATTATCTTCAGGGAAAAGTTGATTTTGAAAAAGCAAAAGCAAACTTTGAAACAGCAATAATTGAACGTTATCCTGACATTACAGAAGTAAATTGGCCAGAATAATTGAACGTTATCCTGACATCACAGAAGTAAATTGGCCAGAATAATTGAACATTATCCTGACATTACAGAAGTAAATTGGCCAGAATACGTGTTTTAGGTCTGCAGGGCAAAAAGCTCTGCAGACTTATTTAGAAAGGAAGAACAATTATGAAGAAAAAGAAAAAAGGTATTAATTACGGAAAGTGGGGCTACATATTTATTCTTCCATTTTTTGTAACATATTTAATTTTTTCGTTGATTCCATTGTTTGATACAGTAAGATATAGTTTCTTCGAATATTATCGTTCAGGAATTAAAGAAGTAGGTCCTAACTTTGTGGGATTGGCCAATTATGTGAGCTTGCTTGGTTCCGATATGCTCAAATATGGGAAGAATACATTGATTTTATGGCTGATTGGATTTATTCCACAGATCGTTGTAGCATTGCTCTTAGCATCATGGTTTACCGATATTCGTTTAAAGATACGTGGAAAGCAGTTTTTTAAAGTTGTTATTTATCTTCCAAACTTAATTATGGCATCTGCATTTGCCTTACTGTTTTTTACAATGTTTTCAACCAGCGGACCGATCAATTCCATTTTAATGTCTTTAGGCTTGATAAAAGCACCTATAGATTTTTTAGGTTCTGTATGGGGAACAAGATCATTGATTGGGTTCATGAACTTCTTAATGTGGTTTGGTAATACAACGATTATGTTGATGGCAGCAATCATGGGAATCAGCGTAGATGTATTTGAAGCATCAGAAATAGATGGATGTAATAGTATTCAGAAATTTTTCTATATTACGTTACCGCTGATTCGTCCAATTCTTACGTATACATTGATCACATCTCTTATCGGTGGTATTCAGATGTTTGATGTACCACAGATTTTAACAAATGGACAGGGAAATCCCGATAGAACATCAACAACATTGATTATGTTCTTGAACAATCATTTGAAGAGTAAGAACTATGGTATGGCAGGCGCATTATCCGTTTATCTGTTTATCATCAGTGCGATTTTATGCTTCTTCGTATATAAAATAACAATTGATGATGATCCGGATGGTTCTAAGAAAGCAGCGAAAAAGAAAGCAAAACAGGAAAGGAGAAAATTAAGATGATGAAATCAAAAGTAGAAAGTCGTTTTAGAACTGTTTTGGTGCATATAGTACTTATCCTGTTATCTTTTATGTGTCTGTTCTTCTTTTATGTTTTAATTATTAATGCAACACGTTCACATGGAGATCTTCAAAAAGGATTTTCAGCATTGCCGGGAAAAGAATTTCTTCAAAATCTGAAGAATGTAGCGAATGACGGAAGTTTTCCGATGTTCCGAGGAATCGTGAACAGTGTGATCGTTTCTACGTGTTCAGCTGCATTGAGTACGTATTTTTCTTCATTAACTGCATATGGCTTGTATGTATATAATTTCAAATTGAAGAAAATTGCATTTACATTTATTATGGCGATCCTTGTTATGCCAACACAGGTTACTGCAATGGGATTTTTAAGATTGATTACGAATATGGGGATGTATGACTCATTATTGCCATTGATTCTTCCATCCATTGCTTCGCCAGCAGTATTCTATTTTATGTATAGTTATCTGCAGTCATCACTTCCATTATCTTTGGTTGAAGCTGCCAGAATAGATGGCTTAGGAGAATTTATGATATTTAATAGGATTGTACTGCCAATTATTAAACCAGCAATCGCAGTTCAGGCAATCTTTACATTTGTAGGTTCATGGAACAACTACTTTGTACCAGCATTAGTAATCCAGTCAAAGGAAAAGATGACAGTACCTATTTTGATTGCAACATTACGAGGTGCTGATTATATGAATTTTGATATGGGTAAGATTTACATGATGATTACGGTAGCAATTGTACCAATTATTATTGTATATCTGTTACTTTCTAAATATATCATTGCAGGTGTAACACTTGGTAGTGTGAAGGAATAATAGAACGGGTTAGGAAAAATTTTTCCACAGAAATATTACTTAAAAATTAATGTAATTCTGTACTAGAAGAAAGAGCAAGGTAAGCAAGTTGAAAAAAGAAATACCATGCTCTTTCTTTTTTACAATGAATGTGCGAAAAGCCCACTCCTTTAGGGGTAGGATGGATAGCACTATTGATTTTTAATAATTTTGTGTATGTTTATAAATAGTATGAGGAGAACATGGAAATGATAAGTGATTGGATTCATAGTGGGACTAAAAATCCTGAGATATCAGAGAGAGAAGAAAAGCATAGAAACTTTTCCAGAGAAGCAGCAGAAGAAGGAATCGTCTTGTTAAAGAATGAAGGCGTGCTTCCATTAAAGTGCGGAACAAACATTGCACTTTTTGGAATTGGAGCAGGAAAAACAGTAAAAGGCGGAATCGGGTCTGGAGATGTAAATGAACGAGAGAGCATTTCCATCTATCAGGGAATAAAAGAAAAAGAAGTTTCTATTGTTAGTACAAAGTGGCTGGAAGATTATGAGGAACGATATCATGCAGCGCGAAACTTATGGAAAGCTAAAATATTAAAAGCGGCAGAAAAAGTGGATAATCCATTTGATGCCTATGCAGAAAATCCATTTTCATTTCCAGTAGGGTGTCCGGTTCAGGAAGAAGATTTAAAAGGTGCAGAAACGGTAATTTATGTGGTGAGTCGTATTTCTGGAGAAGGAAAAGACAGACGAAAAACAAAGGGAGATTATTACTTGAGTGAAAGTGAACGAGAAGATTTGCTTTTGATTGATAAGAATAATATTCCAATAATCCTTTTATTAAATGCAGGTGGACCAGTAGAATTAACAAATATATTGGCGGAAACCAAGAATATTAAAGCAATTTTAAATATTTCTCAGCTAGGGCAAGAAGGTGGGAGAGCAGTTGCAAATGTTTTGCTTGGAGAAGCGGTTCCGAATGGAAAATTAACAACGACGTGGGCAAGAAAATATGAAGATTATCCTTCAGCAGAATCCTTTAGCTATTTAAATGGAAACTTGAAAACAGAAGAATATTTTGAAGGAATTTATGTAGGATATCGACATTTTAACCATGCAAAGATTCAACCATTATTTCCATTTGGGTACGGTCTGTCGTATACAACATTTGAGATGCAATGTGATGCAGTTAAGATAGAAAAAGAAAAAGTAACTGTTGAAATTAGTGTTCAAAATACAGGCGATAGATTTGCAGGAAAGGAAGTTGCTCAGGTATATGCGACATTGCCACAAACTGGAATGGCAAAAGAATGTCGCCGTTTAATTGGATTTGCAAAAACAAAAAAATTGAGACCTGGTGAAAAACAAATCCTTTCTGTTCAGTTTGATCAGAAAATGATTGCATGCTTTTGCGAAGAACGTCATGCATGGATTGTCGAAGCGGGCGATTATGGAATCTGGATTGGAAATAGCTCCGTACATTTAAATATAGCTGCGATATTGCATGTATCTGAAACTACAGTTATTGAAAAAACGAAAAAACTAGACATGGAAGAGGAGATTTCAGAATATCTGAAAGAAAATTTGAAAATTTCCGCAATATCAGATGAGTGGTACAAGCGTGCAAAAGAAGACAAAATTCCTATATATGATTTTGTTCCAAGTTTGGAAACACATGATTTTGAAGAACAGATGATGAAAATGGAACAGACAACAGAAGAATTAATTCCGCTTTTATATGGAAATATTTCAGAAACCACAAGTACACTGGGGGCAGCAGGAATTAAAGTTCCAGGATCAGCAGGAGAAACAACAGAAGCATTATATGATGAATATGGAATTCCAGCACTTGTAATGGCAGATGGACCTGCAGGAATTCGTTTGCAACAGAAGTATGAAGTAGACAGAGAAACAGATTCTGTATATGCAATTGGAGTTCTTGGAGCTTTGGAAAATGGATTTTTAGGAAGTCAGGAAAAGCATGAAAATGCGGATGTATATTATCAGTATTGTACAGCATTTCCAGTAGGAACAGCCTTGGCACAATCTTGGAATACGGAATTAATGGAAGAATTCGGAACATACATTGCGGAAGAAATGCAGGAATTCCATGTGAACCTATGGTTGGCACCGGGATTAAATATTCATCGTAATCCATTATGTGGCAGAAACTTTGAATATTATTCTGAAGATCCGCTAGTTTCGGGAATGGTAGCAGCTGCTGTTACAAGAGGTGTACAGAGCAAAGAGGGATGTGGAGTAACTATCAAGCATTTTGCATGCAATAACCAAGAGGATAATCGAATGGGCGTGAATGTAAAAGTTACAGAACGTGCGCTTCGTGAGATTTATTTAAGAGGATTTGAAATTGCTGTAAAATCATCAAATCCAGTGGCTGTTATGTCTTCTTACAATTTGGTAAATGGTATTTATGCGGCCAACAACCATGACTTATGTACAAAAATATTACGACAGGAATGGGGATTTAAAGGAGTAGTGATGTCTGATTGGAATACAACGGTACCAGAAGATGGAAGTATTCCGTGGAAATGTGCAAAAGCAGGAAATGACATTATTATGCCGGGATGCAAAGAAGATGATGAAAATATCAGAATTGCATATAAAAATGGAGAACTATCAGAAGAAGTAATTCGTAGATCAGCGGGGAGAATTCTTAAGATGATCGATATGTTGAAATAGTTTTAAGAAGCGTTAAATAAAATAAGGCAGAGTTTATGAATCGTAAAGTATCATGAACTCTGTCTTATTTTTAGAGTAAAGGTTAAGGAAGAATATGACCAGCTGCTAAATATAATCGATACCAGTCTGTTTCACTCTATTCTCGCCGCAGGGCTTCGATCGGGTTTAGTTTCGATGCTTTGACTGCGGGAACCATACCGAAGATGATGCCGATTACCATGGAAAATACCACAGCGATCAAGCAGGCGGGAACGCTGATTGATACAGGTGTCTGCATGACTTTTGACATCATTTGTGCAAGTCCGATGCCGCTGATTACACCGAGGATTCCACCTAAGCAGGTTAATACGGCGGCTTCGGTTAGAAATTGCCACAGGATTCGGCTGCGGCGGGCACCGATTGCCTTTTTCAGACCAATTTCGCGGGTTCGTTCCGTAACGGATACCATCATGATATTCATAACACCGATTCCGCCGACCAGCAGGGAAATTCCAGCGATCCAGATCAGCTGATTGCTGGTGGCATTTGCTAGTGATTGCAGATCGGAGGCTTGTTTCAGCAGATCATCAGCTTGATAGGCATAAGTGCTGTTGGTAATCTGGGTTTCATTTAAACTTTTGGCAACGGCATTGCCGGCAGATGTCATTTCATCTGTCGAATTGGCGCGGACGGCAATCATTTGAGGTTCATCGTAGCGATACAGAATCGGCCAGCATCGGTCGGTTACGAAAATAGAACCGGCAGAAGTATCGGCATACATTTGGTAATCGTTATAGCTATTAATCTGAAGGGAGACGGTATTTTCCTTTGATACCACACCGATCACGGTAAAGGGCTCCTGGTTGATTTCGATGGTCTCTCCGATCGGATTTTTGCCTTCGAATAAAAGGGAGGCAGTTTTTTGATCGATGATCGCATTTTTATGATGTTCTGTAAAATCCTGCTCAATAAAATTTCGTCCATAGTTAAGTGTATAGCCATTTACGGAGAAATAATGCGGGTCGATGCCGTACAGATTGCCGGAGAAAGAGGCGTTTTTGTAAAAAATGCCGTTGACGTATTGGCGCATTCGATAGAGAGAGGTTTCTTGAACACCTTCCAGCTCATCCAGAGCTGCTCGCTGTTCTTCCTCTATGACCTGCACGCCGTCGGGCAGTGCAGACCACTCGATATCTACTTGATTTCCGTCCTGCGTCAGCTTGACGGTGACTACGTTGCTGCCGGCACCGATCAGATTTTCTTTAATTTGTTCATTTGTTCCTTTAATTGTAGAAACAATCGTAATAATAGAAGCAATACCGATAATAATACCGAGCATTGTTAAAAAAGACCGGAGTTTATGACTCCATACGCCCTGAAAGGACAGTGCAATATTTTCAAACATAAGGTTTCCTCCTGGTATTGCTGCATTTAAGATTCATATAGCGTGTCAGATGAGGCTTCTTGTGTTTTGGCGCCGTCTGTCACATCATTTCCGTAGGGAAATGCAATAAAGTCTTCGGTTGTCAGGCCGCTGCGTATTTCAGTATAGGAGCCATAGAGGTCTTTGCCAGTCTGGACGCTGCGCCGTTCCAGAAGTCCATCCTGATTCCGGACATAGACGTAGCTTCCATTGTTTTCCATGCGGATAAAGGAACTTTCCAGAAAGAGACTGTGCGCCCCATCAGCTGCAATCTGCGTTTGATACGTAACATCTACAAAGTCATTTTCGGTCAGATCAGCAGACTGATCGACAAAAATTCGAAAAGGATAATAGGATACGTTGGTATTGCCTCCGCTGGAAAAGGAATTCGAATCGGTCGTAGGATAGGTCGAAATTTCAACAATTTTTCCTTCGCAGGAGGTTCCCGTTGTCCAGGAATCTACCTGAACGGTCTGCCCGACTTGAACGGTTTCCAGTTCGAGTTCACTCAGCGCGCCGTTGATGTAATAACCGCCTCCGGCGGAAACTTCTAAAACGGGTTCTCCATTTTTAAACGATTCGTTGGGATCGCGAACTGCCTGAATTATACCGTCTATCGTACTCAGAACGGTGCCGTCTGTGGTTTCCTTTTCTTTCTGGCGTAATTCTAGATCAGCCAGTTTGATGGAAACTTCCAGATCTTGAATTTCCTGCAATTTTTCCGCTTTCATTTGGCTTAATTCAGCAGCTGTATAATCTGAACCGGATTCCTGATAAAAAGGCTCTGGCTCGGTATCATACTGAAGCAGGTCATCCGGCAGATCGGGCTGGAAGAAGCGCAGTTCAATTCCTGAATCAGTTTGAGAAGTATTTGCCAACGTGTTTGCCGAGTCCTTCTCAGAAGTCTTTGCTAACGTATTTTCAGAATCTTTTGCCAGAGTCTTTTCGGAAGTATTTTTCGGAATATTTTCCGCAGGTTTTTCCAGCATATTTTCCGCAGAATTTTCCAGCTCGTTTGCTGGATTGTTTTGAGAATCATTTACTTGCCCTGTTCTATGCAAATAAATTCCAATGCTATTTAAGACCTGGCCATTTAATGCGTTATTTTCCCGAACAATTAAGACAACATAAGCTTTATTTCCTTGCAGAAGCTGTTCCTGCATTGCGGGATCGAGTGTGTTGTCTTCGCTCCACAGATAATAAAAAGGATCTTTTTTAGTGCCGCTTCCGCTGAGTAATAAAGGGGTTTCCTGGGGTGTGTAAGTAACATCAGAAGAAGGTGTGACCAGGACGCTGGAATGCGGCTTCATTTTCTGATATTTCGCAAGGTCATTTTCTGCCGTAGTTTTCTGCAGCTTGAGCTTGCTCAACTCGATTTTGGCTTTTTCGAGGTCAATATCAGAAAGGGTTGTGTCGTAGGCAAGTAATTTATCGCCTTTTTTCACCTTCTGTCCTTCTTTGACGTAAATTTCTTTGACGGTTTGTGTTTCGGTTAAAATGATTTTCTGCATATGGTCCATGGTTACGGTACCGGAGGTTTGAGAACTGTTACCGTAGCCATCACTTAGTGCAAAATCGGTAATTGCATAGACATTTACCGGTTTTTTCTGCGCATTACGAATGAAAATCATACCGCCCCAGAGTGCGCCGCAGAGCATGGCAATTGCCAGCAAAATGCAGAGAACACGTTTAATCGTTTTATTTTTGGAACGATTTCTTGGAAAATCTCCGGAAGAATTTTCAGAAAAATTTTTTGAAAGATTCTCAGAAGGATTTCCTGTACGATTCT
>CAZTHP010000015.1:32350-38785 GCA_964613155.1 uncultured Lachnospiraceae bacterium
CTGTACGATTCTTGGAGCGATTTTTAAAAAAAGTCTTTGAAAAATTCATTGCAAGCTCCCTTCTGTCAAAATGCCGTCGTGGATATGCAGAATGGTTTGGGCATGTTCTGCAACGCTGCGGTCATGTGTGATCATAATAATGGTAGCGCCGTTTTCATGAAGCTGCTGAAAGAGTTCCATGATCTGTTTTCCAGAGGAAGAATCCAAAGCGCCGGTCGGTTCATCCGCGAGCAGAAGGGTAGGATTGCCGACGATGGCGCGGGCAATGGCAACACGCTGGCATTGTCCGCCGGAAAGTTGGTTGGGGCGAAAACTCATACGTTCTTCGAGTCCGACCGTTTTGAGTGCTGCTGCTGCGCGTTTTTGTCGTTCTTCCTTTTTGATACCGCGATATAAAAGCGGAAGTGCTACATTATCCAGTGCATTCATCTGTGGAAGCAGGTGGAACGACTGGAAAATAAAGCCCAGTTCTCGGTTGCGGACATCTGCGAGCTGATTATCGGAATACTTTGTCATATCTTTGCCGTTAAATCGATATGTACCGGAAGTCGGAACGTCAAGACAGCCGATCAAGTTCATCAGCGTTGTTTTTCCCGAACCAGAAGGCCCCATGATCGCTAAATAATCATTTTCCTGTACCTGGAGATTGATATGTTTTAAAATCTGAGCGGTTGACTTGCCAACCGGATATTCTTTACAGATATTCTGCATTTCAAGAATCATAGACTGCTCACTCCTCTCCAGAACCCGTGGGGGAATTTTCTTCGCCATTTTCACCATTGTTTTCGTTGTTCATATCAGCTGAGTTCTCGTCGTACATGTTATCCATGTTTCCTTCACCCATATCTTCGTAATCGTTAAAAGAGGCTTCGTCATAGGAAACACAGGTCATCCCTTCCTGAAGTGTTTCATCTGGAAAGGCGATGTAATCATCGACGGTTAATCCTGTTTCAATGGAATACGTATCCATTTCTTCCTGGTAGGTTCCAAGTGTTACGCTTCGTTTTTCTAAGGTGCCTTTTTTGCTTTGTGCCCATACCCAGGGGTCGCTGTCAATGTTATTTAAATAAACCGAAGGAAGCTGCAATTGGTTCTCTTGCTCGTTTGTCTCCTGTTCGGTGCTATCCTGGCCGTGGTTCGGCTCAATATATACGTGCTGTCCTAAAAGTAAGCCCTCATCCTCCTCTAATTTGACATAAAAAGGATATTTGCTGGAGGTTGTGGTATCATCTGATGTACTAGAGTCGTAATACATATTATCGCTTTGGGAGGAAGATGCATTTTCCCAGTCGATCGTTTCGATCGTTCCATGCCATACAGAGTCGTCTGTGCGGGATTTCAGGAGTACAGGCGTTCCTTCTGCGATTGCATCTGCGTTGGATTCATTGACATAGCCTTTTACCCGATACGTGCCGGTTTCCACGATCGTGATGTACGGCTGCGGCATTCCCATAGAATCGGTGGTGTTGTCGGTATTAATGCTTTGAATGCGTCCTTTTATCGGTGCTTTAACTTTTAAATGTTTTTGGGTGTCTTCTAATTTTTGGATTTCTTTTTTCTTAGCGGAAATATTATAGTTGGCTTCTAAAATGGCTGTTTCGGCTTCCTGAATTTCCAGGGAATAGGAAAGCTTTTGATCCTGACTGGCAGAAGCACGTTCTTTTTCCAGAGAAGCTTTTTCATTTTTTTGCATCTGCAGGGAATTTTCCAGCTGCTCCAGTTCCAATTGCGCTTTTTCCAAATTCAAATTCGTTTGTTCCATGTCATAAACGAAAAGAACCTGCCCTTTTTTCACAGTGTCACCGACTTTGACTTTAACAGCAGAAACCAGCTGTTCTTCGTCTTTTTGAATGGTCGTTTCACTTTTGGGACTAACAACTCCGGCAAATCGATCTACAAGGCCGGTTGATCCGATACCGCAGATCATGGAAACAGATTGTACACTCGCTTCTCCGTCCACCTTTTTTCCACATCCTACAAGCAGAGAAACGGAGAGCAGTACGGTTAAAAATACAAGTCTTTTTTTCATAAACGCTCCTTTTCGAGTTTTGATTGTATGCGTAACCGCCGCCGCTGCATACCATTTCGTAAACAGCATTTCATACCTGGATGGAAAATAACGATCCAAATTACGTACTGTATGATGCGTACTGTATGATGTGTACTGTGATGTCGTGCTGCATTGGAATTGTTAAAAATCAATACACAAATAACTTCTCTTGCTTTGCTGTGAACGGAACATTGGAGTGACAGGCGATTGGCATAGGTTTTCAGTTTTGACAAGATTTTGAAAATCGTATGTATGCATTTAACAAAATCTTGAAAGTCTTATGCATAAGTATACAGGAGGAATCTTAATAACATGATAATAATACGTTACATTTATTTTAAAAGAGTGTCGCAGAAAAATGACAAAAATAAAGATTTTAATTTTTTCTTAATGAAATTTTTAAGCGAACTTAATTGCTTCTATGCCGTGATTTAAAATAAATTCGGTATACTAAATACAAAAGCAGAGGAAGAAAGCTGAGAATCATCAGGAGCAGATGAAGGAAACGGAGAATCATCGGGAGCAGATGAAGGAAACGGAGAATCATCGGGAGCAGATGAAGGAAACGGAGAATCATCAGGAGCAGATAAAGGAAATGGAGAATCATCAGGAGCAGATAAAGGAAATGGAGAATCATGAGAAGCAGATGAAGTAAACTGTGTGCGGTTCAGGAACAGAAAGAAGGAAGAAGAAAATGAAGATTTTAATTACAACAGAATGGTATGCACCGGTGATTAATGGAGTTGTTACTTCGGTTTTAAATCTTCAGCGGGAACTGGAGAAAATGGGGCATGAGGTGAAGATTTTAACATTATCTGACGGCGGTTATTCTTATACCGAAGGAAATGTGACCTATATTGCTTCCATTGGTGCGGAAAAGATTTATCCCAATGCGCGGCTGGCAGTTTCTTTTCGAAATGAGGAGATTGAAAATTTGATCGCATGGCATCCAGATGTGATCCATACACAGTGTGAATTTAGTACCTTTTTTATTGCAAAACGAATTGCTGGCAAATTAAATATTCCGATCGTTCATACGTATCATACGGTATATGAAGATTACACACATTATTTTTCGCCAGTGAAAAAATGGGGACGTGCAGCGGTTTCTTTATTTTCCAAAAAAGTGCTCTCTGCTGTCGATTGTGTTGTAGCACCGACGGAAAAAGTGCGCAGAATTTTGCAGGGATATGAAGTGACGGAGCCGATTCGGGTGATTCCAACGGGAATTGATATGAAGAAGTATCAAAATGTGCTGACAGAGTCGGAGCGGATTAATCTACGGTTGAAGCTCGGAATCCCTGTTATGGCGCCGGTTGCGGTATTTGTGGGGAGGTTGGCACAGGAGAAAAATCTGGAAGAAATTTTAGGTATGATTTCAAAAGTGGAGAAAGAGAAATTGCCGAATTTCCGTTTGTTGATCGTAGGAGATGGACCGTATCGCCAGCAGTTAGAAGATTATGCAGAGGAATATGGTGTGCAGGAGTCGGTAATTTTTACGGGGATGGTTTCGCCGGAGGAAGTGTATCAGTATTATCAGGTCGGTGATCTTTTTGTGAGTGCTTCGACCAGTGAAACACAGGGCTTGACGTATGTGGAGGCTTTGGCAAATGGCCTGCCTGCGCTCTGTCGAAAAGATGAGTGTCTGGATGGGGTCATTGAAAATGGACGAAATGGCTGGCAGTACACAGATGCGGATGATTTTCTGGAAAAATTATATGTTCTGTTGGATTTTGAGCAGGAAATCAAGTGGTTGAAAATGGCGGAATATGCAAAAAATAGTGTATACCAGCGTTACAGCGCCGAACAATTTGCCGCAAATCTGGCAGAGGTATATCAGAAGGTATTAAAAAACAGAGAAGTTTTAAGGGGAAGGAGGCTTCTGGTTTGAAAAAGTGTTCGCAGATCATTACAATCGTAACCATTGCAGCGATGATAGCGTTTTCTATTTATGGATTAAAAACAGGGATTTTTTATGATGCGGATTCCTTAAAACGATTTATTACGGGATTTGGAATGGCAGGAATTTTCGTGTTTGTGGTATTTCAGGCGGTACAGGTTGTATTTCCAGTTCTGCCGGGCGGTATCGGCTGTCTGGGAGGTGTGTTGATCTACGGAGCTTATCAGGGCTTTCTTTATAATTATATTGGAATCTGTGTGGGATCGGTAATTGCATTTTTACTGGCGAGATATTATGGAAAACCATTACTTTTGAAGATGTTCAGTCAGGAACTGCATGAAAAATATTCCAGATGGGTGGGAAATAAACATTTTGATACATTATTTGCAGTGGCTATTTTTCTGCCCGTTGCACCAGATGATTTTTTGTGTTATCTAGCTGGTACAACAAAAATGTCTTTGCAGAAGTTTACAACGATTATTTTACTGGGAAAACCGTTGGCAATTGCAGCGTATAGCTTTGGGCTTACCACATTATTTCAATTTGGTGTGCAATTAGTCGGATAATCGGGATGATTTGAAGGCGAAAAGGGATGTCAGCTGATGTTGGTTATGACAATCCGGAGTGATGGGACAGATAATTGGGATGATTTGAAGGTGAAAGGGGTGTTGATCGATGAAGGTGCTGTTATATACAGGAGATCAGAAAATTGTAGCAAAAAGTGGTGTGGGAGAAGCTTTACGGCATCAGAAAAAGGTTTTGGAACAGTTGGGCTGGGAGCAGACGAGTGACCCGAAGGATGACTACGATGTGGTACATATTAATACGATTTTTCCGAGTTCGCTTTTGATGAGCCTAAAAGCAAAAAGGCAGGGGAAAAAGGTTGTTTATTATGCGCATTCTACGATGGAGGACTTTCGAAATTCCTTTACAGGTGCAAATCTGGCAGCGCCTTTGTTCAAAAAATGGATCACATTTTGCTATAATACCGGGGATTTGATCATTACACCAACGGAATATTCACGTAGCTTGCTGACAAGCAATTCCTATGCGATTCATCAGAAAATTTACAGCTTGTCTAATGGGATTGATACAGATTTTTGGAAGAAAGATGCGGAAGCAGGTCTGCGTTTTCGGAAAAAATATGGAATTTCCCGTGAACAGAAGGTTGCAGTTTCAGTCGGCCATTATATTGATCGAAAGGGAATTCTGGATTTTATTGAAATGGGCAGGAAAATGCCGCAGACAGAATTTTACTGGTTTGGATATACCAATTTATATATGATACCGGCTAAAATTCGTCATGCAATCCGAAATGCCCCGAAAAATGTGCATTTTCCGGGTTTTGTGAATCGAGAGGAATTAAAGGAAGCGTATTGCGGCAGTGATGTTTTCCTGTTTTTAACGAAGGAGGAGACAGAAGGAATCGTGCTTTTAGAGGCACTTGCCTGTGAAATTCCGGTTGTTCTGCGGGATATTCCGATTTATGAAAAATGGCTTTGGAATGGTGTAGATGTTTATAAAGGACGTACTTTAGAGGAGTTTATCGATGCGACCGAGCGGATTTTTACAGGAAAAGCGCAGGATTTAACGGTTCAAGGTCGTCAAATTGCCTGCGCTAGAGATTTTACCAGAGTTGCTGGTGGATTAAAGAAAATTTATGAAGCTTCTGATTTTTTTGTACGAGGAGAGTCAAACAAAAATTTGCGGATCGCAAAGAGCACCGCAATCGCCAGTGTGCCGATTAAAATTTCATAAACCGTCAGATGTTCCACGATCATTTGACGGGCAATCGCAAATAAAAGTACTTCGATAACAGTTTCCGGAGTATGTTTGCAAAGCATTTTGACAAATTCCACGCCGACTACCAGATTCAGTGCAGTGGAAAGAAATTGACTGAACGCTTCCTCATTGCTCAGGATTAAAACATCATTTTGCGGAAGCAGAAACAGCATCTTGGCCATCAGAATAATGATGACAAATGTGATCAGACAGGACATAAAGACCTCTGAAACATGGGCGATCGAAAAAATGATCGTATTCAGGGATTTAAAATAGGGACGTTTTTTCATAAATAAAAACCTTTCATCTGTTTGTGATTTTGTTGTTTGTGATCTAGTTGTTGTGATCTAGTTGTTGTGATCTAGTTGTTTGTAATCTTATTATCTTGTTGTTTGGATAGGGCGTGCTTGAGAAATCAGGCAGGCTCTTTTTATGTTTAAGTTTCCAGTAGCAGTTTTTTGTTACGGTTTCTGATTCAAAGTTTTTGTTACTGGTTTTCAGTTTTCAGCTTAAAGTTTCCGCTTCCGGTGTTGTTTCGATATTCAAAAATTCCGTTACCAACGTATGTTACCAGCTTTCACTCTGCGATTTTCCGAAACATGCAGCCGACTGCCGTCATCTTCATAATGTATCATAAGTGAATCATACAGTGAACTACCCATTGTCTAAAGCCAATGGGCTTCCTGCTTCATAAACCTCGTAA
>CAZTHP010000016.1:0-1174 GCA_964613155.1 uncultured Lachnospiraceae bacterium
TACTTAAATTTCTGGTCAGTTGGTAGATGATCGCACTAATAATTTCTAAATGTGCCAATTCTTCGGTGCCTATATCCGTCAACAGCCCTGCTACTTCAGAATAAGGCATTGCATATCGCTGACTGATATAGCGCATAGACGCTGCTAATTCTCCATCCGGTCCTCCCATCTGTGATAAGATTACCTGTGCCATTTTAGGATCTGGATTTTTAATATTCACCGGATATTGCAACCGTTTTTCATATACCCACATACTCAACAGCCTCCTTCCCAAGGCATCGGAGATTCTCCCCATGACCACGTAGCTCTGCGATAGCGGCTGTCATTGCAGCTGCAGGGTCTGCCGCTGATAACATCAAATTGACTCAAAGGACCAAACATTGCGATATATTCGCCACGCAGTTCCTGATATTGATTCTGAAGTGTTTCATAATAAGAAAATGCCTGTTCATCCTGCGGATGCGTATCTAAAAATAAAACTATTTCATCCAAAGCAAAACCCACCACATAAATTCGATGCATTAATTCTTTTCGTTCTCTCATGATCTCGAACACCTCGCTCTCTGAAAAGGCAGATCCAATTCCGGAAAAATAGTTCCCCGGCAAAATCCTTTTTCCAGCTCATAAGTGCTGCCAAATTTTTGCCAGGGAACATATGCCATCGCAAGTGGATATTGATCCAGTTTTTCAAAGGAACAAGCTCCGCGATTTTGCTGCATATAGCGGTTCCTATCACATCTTGAACGGTTGGAATCCATGTCATAACTCCTTTCATTCCGTCATATATTCAATTCCTTATTAGTTTATGCAGAAAGAAAACAGGCGAAACAAAAGAGATATTCTATTTTTTAGATACTGTTCAGACTTTATGGTTCGTATGAAGCAGATGATGTGCTTTTTTCGAATTCGGCGTTCCTAAAAAGTTCTGATACAATTTCTGTACATCGGTATTTTCATGTGAAAAACGAATCGGTGCGTTTTGATCCAGGGCGTATAAATTCTGACCACGCTCATAAGCCAATTCCTCGCCATCGTGAATCGGCTGGCCGCCGCCGCCAACGCAGCCCTGTACGGGCCTCTGGCCCGCAGGGACATGCCGGCGGTAAACGGCATTGTGTCCGCCGCCCGCAAATTCTACCACGCCGCCGGATGGTTCTTTACCGCCATTACGGTG
>CAZTHP010000016.1:1184-9003 GCA_964613155.1 uncultured Lachnospiraceae bacterium
ATCGGCTGACCGCCGCCGCCTGCACAGCCTCCAGGACAGGCCATTACTTCTACAAAATCATAGTGCACTTCTCCCCGTTCCAAAGCATCCAGCAAGTTTCTAGTATTTGCTAATCCACTGACAACGGCTGTGCGCACGGTCGTTCCTGCAATTTCAACGGTCGCCTCCTGAATTCCTGTACTCTCCGGAAAACTTCGCACGATCTCAAATGCATCCGCATCGGGATTTTGACCCGTTACGAAATAATAAGCGGAACGAAGCGCAGCCTCCATAACACCGCCGGTAACGCCAAAGATTACGCCAGCACCGGAACCTTGCTGCATCAGAGTATCACATGCCCGCTCCTGCAAGTTAGCTGGAGCAATCTGCGCTGCCCGAAGCATCCGTGTCAATTCTCGTGTCGTCAAGACCAGATCGACTTCGTGACCGGCATATTCCCCTGCGAAAAATTCCATGTTTTTTTCGTCCTTTTTAGCAATACAGGGCATAATGGATACCGTTACCATATTTTCCGGTTTCACACCGATTGCTTCTGCAAAATATGTTTTCATAACAGCACCGAACATCTGCTGCGGAGATTTTGCAGTAGACAGCTGCGGCACCAAATGCGGATACTGCGATTTGAGAAAACGAACCCAGCCAGGACAGCAGGATGTGAACATTGGACGTTCTTTTAAAGAACCATTCTGCAATCTGGTCAAAAATTCGGTTCCTTCCTCCATAATCGTCAGATCTGCTGAAAATGTGGTATCAAACACATAATCTGCGCCAAGCTGCTTCAGCGCATCCGTTAATTTGCCGATCGTGCTTTCCTGCCGAGACAGACCAAAGACTTCGCCCCATGCTGTACGAACGGCCGGCGCAACCTGCACCACTACCGTTTTTTCCGGATCTGCCAGCACTTCCCACAGTTTTTCTGTATCATCACGTTCCCGCAAAGCACCAACTGGACAATGAGTCACACACTGACCGCATAACGCACAATCCATTTCCTGGATTTTTTGATTGCCTCTTACCCCAACTGCTGTTCGAGAACCGGTTCCCAACAAATCCCAGATATGCAGCCCCTGTACCCGATCGCACACCTGAATGCAGCGCATACACTGGATGCATTTACCAGCATCGCGAATCAACGGAAATTCCAGATCCCAGTCAGCTTTTTCGCACTGCTTTGCAAAAGGCAGATCTAAAATATTCAGATCATTGGCTAATGTCTGCAGCGAACAATTCCCGCTTCGAACACAAGTCGTACAGCTGCTCTCATGCTGTGACAAGATCAGCTGTACATTTTTTCGCCGTGCAGCCCGCACTCTGGGGCTATTGGTAAACAGCGTCATTCCTTCTTCCGCCGTATGATTGCAAGCTGTTATCAGCTGTTTTTTGCCTTCCTGCTCCACCACACAGACACGACAAGCTCCAATTTCATTGATCTTTTTTAAATAACACAGTTTCGGAATGGAACTTCCTGCTTTTGCAGCCGCTTCCAGAATGGTCGTTCCCTCAGAAACCGTTATTTGCTTTCCATCAATTGTAAGTGTTACCATTTTGTTTCACGACCTCCCTTCAAAATTCCATAACCGAAATGGTCACAGCGCAAACATCTGCTGGCTTCCTGCTTTGCTTCTGCTTTTGTCATTCCCTTTTCGCATCCTTCAAAATCGCAGATCCGCTCACCTGCTTCCCGTTCCGTCAGATTCACACGGCCGCAGGGGGGACGGTCTTCCAAACGTGCTTTGGGAATTTCCACCTCACAGCAGATTGTATGCGCATAACCTAAATATGCATCAATATTCGCTGCCACTGTTTTCGCTGCTGCGATTGCCTGAATTACCGAAGCCGGCCCGGAAACGCAGTCACCACCGGCAAATACACCCGGCATCTGTGCAAAACCACCATCTTTCTGCGCCTGGATTCTTCTGCGTTTGGTTGGAATTCCCGCTTCTTCAAAATGCTCCGATTCAATGTCCTGTCCAATCGCAACGATCAACGTCTGACAAGGAATCCAGACATCATCTTCTCCCGATGCCTGAACACTGGCGCGTCCATCCTGAATTCGGCCGATCATCTGCGGTGTAACAAAAATTCCGGCAACATGACCCGTTTCATCGGTTACAATCCGGGACGGCGCCATTAAGGTCTGAATTTCAATTCCCTCTGCGATTGCTCCTTCAATTTCAGCAGGCAGCGCTGTCATATCTGCGGTACGTCTGCGATACACAATGCTTACTTTCTTTGCCCCAAGACGTTTTGCCGTGCGGACAGCATCCATAGAAACATTGCCGCCGCCGATGATCGCAACTTCCTGACCGCTCAGATCCATCTTTTTACCCAGCCCAGCTGCTCGTAAAAACTGCACGGCTGAAATTACACCATCGGCCTGTTCGCCTTCAATTCCTAATTTTTTATCCGTGCTGGCACCAATCGTAAGCAAAACAGCATCGTATTCTTTGCGAAGATCCGAAAGGGTCTTTTCTTCCCCGATTCGTGTTCCATACACAACCTGGACACCGGTCTCTAAAATCGTTTGAATATCTTCATCCAGACGATTTTTCGGAAGACGATAATTGGGAATTCCATAGCGAAGCATACCGCCTAACTGCGGAAGCATTTCATATACAGTCGTTTGATGTCCCATCAGCTGCAGATAATAAGCTGCACTGAGTCCACCGGGACCACCACCTACGATCGCAACTCGTTTTCCTGTAGAAGGTGCACACGCAGGAGCTGGTACGTTGCCCGCAGAATCCGCTGCTGCCCGCTTTAATCCACGGATATTGATCGCATCATCCACGACGGTCCGACGGCAGCGTGCCTCACAGGGATGTTCACAAATAAAAGCACAGGTTGTCGGAAATGGATTGTCTTTGCGAAGTAAACGAATCGCATCTGCATATCGTCCTTCTCCCACCAAAGCAACATATCCCGGAATGTCCACATGAGCCGGACACTGTGCAGTACAAGGAACTGGTGTTTGATACTGACAAGTACACCGTTTCTGTTTGATGTGTTCTTCATAACGATCACGGCAGCCTTTTAAGCTTCTCAAAACCATACCTGCGGCTTCATAACCGATTGCACAATCGGCACTATCCATGATCGACTGTGCCAATTCTTCCATCTGATCCAGAATTTCAAAAGACGCTGTTCCTTCTAAAATAGCAGCCAACATGTTTTTCAGCTGTCCCAGACCGATACGGCAGGGCGTACATTTTCCACAACTCTGGGCATGACACATTTCTAAAAATGCGTATGTCATATCCACCGGACATAAACCAGGCGGACTGGATTCTATTCTGCGTTCCAAATCTTTATAAAGCCCATCCATAACCGTCTGCGCTCTATCCGGAGCAGAAAATTCAAGTCTACTCATATTGCAACTTCTCCTTTTATCTACTGTTACCAACTTCCTATCGGATGTTTTTTATTGTACAAAAAAAAGAAACAGATTGCAATAAAAGACCAACTTTCTCACACATTCTCTAGCAATTCATCCAATTTGTTCGCCTTCATTCGCGTTATTTTAGCAAATGTATCCACAAAAAAGAACAAAAAAAGCCCGGCGCAAACTCAACCGGATAAATTCCGATTGAATCCGATTGATCGGAATCCATTTCCATGACTACCCAATGGATATTCGAAAGAAATCTTCCCCATCAACGAATTTCGTTTGCGCCGCAGCTTCTTTCTTCGCTTACAGTTCTGATTGCATACGTTCTGAATCTGCTGATCTAAACTTTTACCAAACGATAATGGTTTCGTCTCTTCAAGTGAATACGGTCTTAAATTTCTGCCAGCTGTTTTCCTAAGTTTTCACAAGCAGCAACTGCTTCGTCATTCGGTGCTTCTTCACACATCACACCTTCATCATTTAAAACAACCGCTCCTGCTGCTTTCATGCGATCAACCCAATCGCGCATCCATTCGCCGTCTCCCCATCCGTAGGAGCCAAATAAGCCGATGGTTTTTCCTTCTGCAAAAGCCTCTACCTTGCTTACGAAAGGATCCATTTCATCTTCTTCCAGTACTTCGTCTCCCATAGCCGGGCAGCCCAGTGCAAATACCGCAGCTTCCTTTAATTCGTCTAAGGAAGCATCTGCCACTTCTACAACTTCTGCTTCTTTTCCAGCTGCCTCAATTCCTTTTCCAACTGCTTTTGCCATTTCTTCTGTGTTGCCAGTCTGTGACCAATATACGACATAAATTTTACTCATGATATCCTCCTACCTGATCCCATTCAGCTGCCCTTCCAGTGGTTCTCCCTGTTCTATTTTCCAATCTGGATGCTGCGCATCATATACTCTCTCTTGCTTCAAATCCGTTCTATCATGCCTCTGGATTCCTGCTCTTATCATTTTACAGCATATGCGAAGCCCATGCACTGAATGCGTTCTTAGTTAGCTTTGTCTAACTTATATGCCTATGATATTCTATTTTTTTCAGTTCGTCAACGCCTTTATTGATAAGGTTTTCTCAATAACTTGCTATTGATTTTTCTTATCAATTTGTCCTAACTAACTCACAAGTACACTCCACTCTCTCCTTTTTTCTTACAATTTTCATACAAAAAAAGCCATGCAAACACGATGTGTAACCTGATATTTAACCTGTCTACTTGACAGGGGCATATCAATGTGTAACCATTTTTGCATGACTTTTTCGATTTACGCGAGTAGCACTGAAAATGCTGTGCTTGCATTTCTTCAGATTTCGAAGATTTTTACGTTTCCACTACTCATTTTTTTGCGGAAGCAGATTTCGCATACTTCGCATACTTATCGTTAACGTAGAGGTATTGTGCAGCAATGCAGAGGTAGTCGGGGGGATCAAGCCCGTTACGCCCATTACGATCAGTGCCGTATTAATGCCGACGATCGTCCGGTAATTGCAGCGGATCCGTTTGACCAACGCATCACTGATTTCTTTTAAAACAGCAATTTCATGAAGACTGTCTGCTCCTACTGTAACATCTGCGATTTCTCTTGCAATCTCCGCGCCGTCACAGATTGCAATTCCCACATCGGCTGCGGATAAAGCCGGCGAATCATTGATGCCATCTCCGATCATGATCACACGATGGCCCTGCGCTTTTTCCTGTTCGACAAAACGCGCTTTATCTTCCGGTAACACTTCGGAATAATATTCATCGACTCCAACACGCTCTGCGATCGCACGGGCAGTCCGTTCGCTGTCACCTGTCATCATAACGACTTTGCGCATTCCCATTTCTTTTAACGTCTGAATAACGGCTCCTGCTTCCTCCCGCAGCGGATCTTCAATACAGATTACCGCTGTCAACACATTTTCTACCGCCATATATAAATGCGAATATTCCACCGGAAGCTGCTCAAAACGTTCTTCCATTCCCTGAGGAATTACACATTTTTCATCTTCAAATACAAAATGGTAGCTGCCGATTACCGTTTTCCGGCCTTCGATTGTCGTAGAAATACCATGTGCCACAATATATTCGACTTTCGAATGCATTTCCTCATGCACCAAATTCTTTTGACGTGCTGCATCAACAACGGCTTTTGCCATCGAATGCGGAAAATGTTCTTCCAGACAGGCTGCGATCCGAAGCAGTTCATCCGGCTCCTGTCCATTAAACGGCACTACTTCTGCCACTTTGGGCTGTGCTTTGGTCAAGGTTCCTGTTTTATCAAAAACAATCGTATCCGCTTCCGCTGCTGCTTCCAGAAAACGACCTCCCTTCACCGTAATATGATGGGAACTAGCTTCCCGAATTGCAGATAATACGGTAATCGGCATTGCCAGTTTCAGAGCACAGGAAAAATCGACCATTAAAACGGATAAGGTTTTAGTCATATTGCGCGTAACCAGATAGGTTCCGATTGTTCCAAATAAGGTGTACGGGACAAGACGATCTGCTAAATGCTCTGCTTTGCTTTCCATAGAAGATTTCAGTTTTTCCGATTCTTCGATCATCGTTACGATTTTTTCAAATTTACTGCTGCCGCCAATCGTCTTAACACGAATCGTTAATTCGCCTTCTTCTACAACCGTCCCTGCATAGACCGTGTTTCCGTCAACACGGCGTACCGGCTGTGATTCACCGGTTAACGAAGACTGGTTCACCATCGCTTCCCCATCGACCACCACACCGTCAAATGGAATTACATTGCCCATATGTACGACAACCAAATCTTCCGGCTGTACCTTCGAACGGGAAACCAAAATCTCCTGTTCACCTTGCAGCATCCACACCTTTTCTACATTCAGTGACATACTTCTGGCCAGATCTCCCACGGACTTTTTATGCGTCCATTCTTCTAAAATCTCGCCAATTCCTAACAAGAACATCACGGAACCTGCGGTCTTTATATCCCCTCGGATCATCGAAATTCCAATTGCTGCTGCATCCAAAACCGGAACCTCCAGCTTTCCAGAGACCAGTGTTTTCCATCCATGCCAAATATATTTCACGGATTTCATCCCTGCAATCACTGCTTGCAGCGGTGCCGGTAAAAACAGCCGATTTCCCGCCCGCAATACAATCTTATTTACCAATTTTTCCCGATATTCTGCATTCAATTCCCGACCGGAATTTTCTAATACTTCCTCCGGAATCTGTGCATTTTCATACCGAAAATGACGAAGTTCCTTTATCAGAGCCGCACGGTCTCCTGTATAACAAATCACCAGATCCTGCAGCTGTTCCCGTACCTTTACATCGGTTACGCCTTCTAAAGTACTGACATAATATTGAAGCGCATCCGCTTCTTTCATGCTCATACGATTTTGTATGACATGAAGACGAATCCGCCCTTTTATTTCGTGTTTGATCACAAATTTCATAAAACCACTTTCCTCTCCAGGCTTTTCAGAGTGTTGAAAAACACCTGCAGAACAATCCGCAGGTGTTAAACATTTCTTTTCAAAATCAATCGAGCGTATGAAGCTATGCTTCGCTCTGCTCAGCTTCTTCAAATTCCTCTGCATCTTCTCCAAAAGCATCTTCCATTTCCATCTCTGCTTCTTTCAATGCTCTTTCTTCATTGATCAGCTGTGCTTCTGCGTAAATATCTTCTGCATTTTCCTGAATCGTTGTTGCAGTCTTCATCACACAATCCTTTGCACGCAGAACTGCTGCGGTACAATTGGTATACAGTTTTTTCGCATCTTTGCTGGCTAGTACTTTAATACCTGCCGTTCCAAATACAACGCCTGCTGCAAAAATACCGGTATTTTTGACATCCAACTTTTTGAAAAATTCTAACATCCTTTTAATCCTCCCTAAACGAATCCATCTGTTGCCGCAAATAGCAGCTATTTCTTTGCAGATAGTGTTTGTTTCTTTATTATAAGATTCACATATTTCATTTTCAAGCATAATAGAGCTAATGATAAATTTTATCACTAGCTCTATTCTTATCCGAATTCCCATTCATTTAATTCCCATTCATTTCTTGAATCAACCTGAGCAACCTTTTTTGATGAGATTCTTACTGCTCTTTTTCACAACTTCCTTTCTTCCTGGATTCAATTTTTTTGTTTCACAAGACCCCTTGGTTCCTCTGCTTGTCTTCGTGAACCATTTCTGTTAAAATAAAAAAACGGAGCAAAAGCAGGCGATTTGCTTCATTCCGTTAAAAATGGAAATGTAACATATCTAAACATTTCCAATTATTTCCAAATTTAAGATTCGATACGAAAGGAATTTTGTCATGTTGTCTCTTACTTTAGAAGAAATCGACTGGTCACTGTCTTCTCCCAATGTGGACCGCGCAGCAGCACTTTTTATGGAAGGCTATAATTGCTGCCAATCTGTTTTTGCTGCATTTGCCCCCTGCTTCGGCAT
>CAZTHP010000016.1:9013-22619 GCA_964613155.1 uncultured Lachnospiraceae bacterium
TGCACTGAAGCTTTCCTGCTCTCTTGGAGCGGGAATCGGTCGAATGCGCGAAGTCTGCGGCACAGTTTCCGCTATGGCGCTGATCATCAGCCTGTGCAATGGCAATACAGATCCACAAAATACCGATGCCAAAGAAGAAAACTATCGTACAGTTCGCATGCTGTCCGATCTTTTTCGTCAAAAACACGGAACCATCCTTTGTCGGGAACTGCTCGGTCTGTCTCAGGCCGAACCACAAGCCAGACCACAGGAACGAACCAGTGCTTATTATGCCGCCCGTCCTTGCCCTTCCCTTGTAACAGACGCTGCCTTAATTTTAGAACATTATCTCAAAAAAGCGCAGATTTGATTTATTGGCATATTCCGTAAAAGCGCAGATTTGATCTATTGGCATATCCCGTAAAAAAGGCTTAAGCCCGGTCAATCGAAATTTGCCCGAAAAGCTTAAGCCGCATTCATCCGCACGTATTTTTCCGAAAAATCATACCTGCAAAACTTTATAAAAAAGAGAAAAACCAGGAAACCGCATGTTTCAAACAGAAAATCCCTAAGGGAATTCCAATAATCGTACAGCAAAGAATGATTCCCAAACTTCCTAAAAATAGAGAAATCGGAATAGCAATGCATAAAAAATAAAACAGTTTCAAAACCAGTCCTACTGCTGAAAAACAAATTCCCAGAAAAAAGGCGATCACGAAGAAAAGAATCACAATACCAAGTAACATACTAATCATAATACTCAGCCTCCTCGTTTATACTGCTCCAGACGTCTGATGGTTTCTTCTACCTGACGTCTGGTTTCTTGTAAATGACCGATCATTTTTTTAATACGGGACTGTACCATCAGATCGACCAGCAGATTATCACAAAACACATCAATAAACCGTACCAAACCATCAAAGCGGATATTAACCTGCCCGGTCATCTGCACATCTGCCAGTTCCCGTTTGAAACGTGCCAATTCACGCTGCGCCTGTTCCAATTCGCGCTGTGCATCTTCCATCTTAGAATGTTTCAGCATGCTGCTGAGAAATCCTCCGCCAAACATATCCCATATCCCAAAGCTTCGCGCGCCATTCAAAGCCGATTCCGCACGATTTAATGCATAAACGGCATTTCTTCCAGCTGCGATCGCTTCATCAATCTCTGTCGTATAATAACTGTTCATCACCAGAAACTCCTTTAAACTTGTTCTTATCCGCAAGCTCATGTGGTTTTCGACCGTTTGATCTTGCTTCTTATGATCTTATCATAGCAGGAAAAAGCGAAAAAAAATAAAAGATTGCAAAAATTCATCCTTTCTTTCGATCATTCTATTGACTTTTTATATTTCCTGTGTTAAAGTTTTGGTGTTTAATACTTTAACTCTTAAAAGTTATAAAGAGTAGGTGGGGCTGTACTTTGCTGCCCCCTATCTCCCAAACAAAAGAAAAAAGAAAGGATCTTTGTATGAAAGTCGTAGTGTTGATTATTTATTTTTCCATTCTGGTCGGTATCGGATTATACTGCCGGAAACATGCAACCGATGTTAACGGATTTGTTCTGGGCGGACGCTGTGTGGGTCCCTGGCTGACAGCCTTTGCCTACGGTACTTCCTATTTTTCCGCAGTTGTATTTGTCGGATACGCCGGACAGTTTGGATGGAAATACGGTCTGGCTGCTTCCTGGGCTGGAATTGGCAATGCCATTATTGGTTCTTTATTTGCTTGGATGGTTTTAGGACGCAGAACCCGGTTGATGACGCAGCATCTGGACTCCGCTACTATGCCGCAATTTTTCGGACGGCGATTTGACAGCCATGGTCTGAAGATCGGTGCTTCTGTTATTATCTTTATTTTCTTGATTCCCTATACGGCCTCTTTATATAACGGTCTTTCCCGTTTGTTTGGTATGGCCTTTCAGATTGATTACTCGGTTTGTATCCTGCTGATGGCAATCTTAACAGCCATTTACGTAATCGCTGGTGGCTACATGGCAACCGCAATTAACGATTTTATTCAAGGAATTATCATGCTGTTTGGAATTACAGCCGTTATCATTGCCGTTTTAAAAGAGAAAGGCGGATTATGGGCAGCGATTGAGGGAATGAAACAGGTTTCTGATCCAGCTGCTGGAATAGAAGCCGGCACCTTTGCTTCTCTTTTAGGACCAGATCCTATTAATCTTATTTTCGTTGTGTTATTAACCTCACTGGGAACCTGGGGACTTCCGCAGATGGTTCAGAAGTTTTATGCGATCAAAGATGAAAAATCCATCAAAAAAGGAACGATTATTTCTACTTTCTTTGCATTTGTCGTAGCCGGGGGATGCTATTTCCTGGGTGGATTCGGACGTTTATTCTCCGATCAGATTGATGTCGCTGCCAATGGATACGATTCGATCGTGCCGACAATGCTTTCCAATTTAAGCCCTATGATGCTTTCTTTAGTGGTCATTCTGGTTTTATCGGCTTCGATGTCAACCTTGTCATCTCTAGTCATCGCATCTAGCTCTACTTTGACGATTGATTTCTTAAAGGATAATTTTATTCATAATATGAGCGAAAAGAAGCAAGTGATCTCCATCCGGATCTTAATTGTTGTATTTATTGCGATTTCCGCAATTCTCGCACTGATTCAGTATCACTCTAACGTCACCTTTATCGCTCAGCTGATGGGAATTTCATGGGGTGCATTAGCCGGCGCGTTCTTGGCTCCGTTCCTCTACTCCCTGTACTGGAAACGCACGACAAAAGCTGCTTGCTGGGTTAGTTTTCTGGTTGGTTCCGGCTTGATGCTTTTCAATATGGTCGCACGTTCCAGTTTACCAGTTATCATGCAGTCCCCGATCAACTGTGGTGTATTTGCAATGGCAGCCGGTCTGGTTCTGGTTCCTCTGGTCAGCCTGATAACACCTGCTCCGAAAACAGAACTGGTGGAAGATGCTTTTTCTTGCTATCATGCTCGTAAATAAACCGTAAGGAAGACAGGCAATACACATGATTGAATTGTACATAATTGAATCGATCATTTTGCGAAAACTTTTATCATACTAATTATACCAAAGCAATATACTACTAAGTTTATTTTGCTGATTTCTAATTGCAAATTACAAACCTCTTTGTAAAGAATAATCCCCTAGTAACAAGAGCCGGTACGGAAATCCTATCATCTTCCGTACCGGCTCTTGTTATCTTTTTGTAATCTTCTTATGATTTTCTTATGATCATATGTCTTCGCATTAACCTCTTATCATCATATGACCTTCACATTAACCTCTTACCATCATATGGTCTTCGCATTAACTTCTTAATTATCATCTAATGATTTTTACCATCTTTTTGCGATTTTTTGATCATCCTCGGTTCTGCTGTGCAACCAAGCAATCTGCACCATAAATCTTACGCAGTTTCGGTTTTTCAATCTTACCCGTTGAATTTCGAGGAATCTCTGCAAAAATCAGCTTTTTCGGGCGTTTATAACGAGGAAGTTCCATACAAAATTCCCGAATTTCGTCTTCTGTACATTCCATTCCGTCTTTTACTTCGATGACTGCACCTGTGATCTCACCCAGACGCTTATCCGGAAGTCCGATGACTGCTACATCTTTAATCTTGCTATGCGCACGTAAAAAATCTTCAATCTGTACCGGATAAATATTTTCTCCACCGCTGACGATTACATCTTTCTTACGGTCTACCAGGAAATAGAAACCATCTTCATCCTGCATTGCCATATCACCGGTATAAAGCCAGCCATCCTTCAACGTCTCTGCCGTTGCTTTCGGATCGTTGTAATAGCAGGTCATCAATCCAGGACCTTTTACACAAAGCTCACCAACACCGCCCTGCGATACAAGTTCGCCATTCTCATCGACAATCTTGCATTTCCAGCGATAACCCGGTACACCGATCGCACCAACTTTGTGAATATTTTCCATACCTAAATGTACACAGCCAGGTCCGGTAGACTCAGATAAGCCATAATTCGTATCATACTGATGATGCGGGAAATATTCTTTCCAACGACGGATTAAAGAAGGCGGAACCGGCTGCGCTCCAATATGCATCAATCTCCACTGATCCAGCTGATAATCTTCCAGCTTCAGATCACCGCGATCCAATGAGTCCAAAATATCCTGCGCCCAGGGCACCAGAAGCCACACAATCGTACAATGCTCCTGTGAAACAGTATTCAGAATAATCTCCGGTGTTGTTCCTTTTAAAAGCACCGCTTTGCTTCCAGCTGCCAAGCTTCCCATCCAGTGGAACTTCGCTCCGGTATGGTATAAAGGCGGAATGCAGAGGAAAATATCATCACGATTGGTTCCGTGATGCTTCTGCTCCATCTGCGCAGCCTGTAAAAGGCTGGTATGATTATGTAAGATTGCTTTGGGAAAGCCTGTTGTACCGGAAGAAAAATAAATTGCAGCGTCATCCTCATCCTCGATACAGATCAGCGGTGCACGGCTGGAACAATCTGCAACCAGCGCATGATAACTTTCTGCAAAGGTTGGACAGTTATCGCCAACATAAATCAACAGACGGCCGCGGCAAAGCTTATCTGCTATTGATTCAATTCGTCCGATAAATTCCGGTCCAAACAAAAGCACATCTACTTCTGCTAAATCCGCACAATACATGATTTCTTCTGCTGAGAAACGGAAGTTAAATGGAACTGCGATTGCTCCCGTCTTTAAAACCCCAAAATAAATCGGCAGCCATTCCAGACAGTTAAACATCAGGATCGCCACTTTATCGCCTCGTTTCACGCCACGATTCAGCAGCATATTGGCAACGCGGTTCGCTTTTTCGTCAAAAACAGCCCATGTTATCTCTCTGCGGTAAGGTTCTGATGAAGTCGGCTGCATCAGATCATATTCCTTCCAGGTTGTACGTCTTGTATCCGTCATCATGGGATTCAATTCTACCAATGCAACTTCTTCTCCATATAATTTACAATTTCGTTCCAGTAGATCCGTAACAGGCATTTCAATTCCCTCGCTTTTTCTTTTCCCTTTATTTTCTGCCTCTTTAAATTCCTAAAGTGCAGACTATTGTTAGTAGGATATCATATTTGTCAGAAAAAGTCAATTCTTCTGACAGCAGGACTTTTTCCATTTAAAGTGTTGACAAGTTTTTCAATTTGGACTATTGTAATTACATGAAATAAAAAAGGAGTTCGGTTTTATTATGTTAAACGAAAGAATGGTTGGTCTCGGAACACAACGTTCTGTCATCCGCGAATTATTTGAATTTGGTAAGATGCGCGCCGCAGAGATCGGTGCAGAAAATGTATTTGATTTTTCCATTGGAAATCCCAGTGTACCGGCACCGGATTGTGTCAATGCCACTGCACAAAACCTGATCCAGACGATGGATCCTGTTGTTCTGCATGGCTACACCAGTGCGCAGGGAGATGCTGCTGTTAGAAAAGCAATCGCAGATTCTTTGAACAGACGCTTTGAAACGCATTTTACAGCGGATAATCTGTATCTGACAGTAGGTGCTGCTGCTGCGTTATGCTGCTGTTTTAACGGTCTGACCTGTCCTGGAGATGAATTTATCGTCTTCGCCCCGTATTTCCCGGAATACAAGGTTTTTATCGAAGGAGCCGGTGCGAAAATGGTGCTGATTCCTGCGGATACAGAGGCGTTCCAAATTGATTTTGAAACGTTTGAAGCCGCAATCAATGAACATACCAAAGGTGTTGTTGTAAATTCACCGAATAACCCCTCCGGTGTTGTGTATTCTGAAAAAACGATCCAAAAGCTGGCAGAAATCCTGACACGCAAATCACAGGAATACGGCCAGCCGATTTATTTGATTTCCGATGAACCGTACCGTGAAATTGCCTTTAATGGAACCGTTGTGCCGTATCTTCCCAAGTATTATCCCAATACACTGGTTTGCTATTCCTGGTCAAAGTCCCTTTCTCTGCCAGGTGAACGTCTGGGCTATGTCCTGCTTCCTGATGAAGCTGCGGATTCGAAACTGGTCTACGCTGCCATCGCAGGTGCCGGCCGCTCTCTGGGCTATGTTTGTGCGCCCAGCATGTTCCAACATATCTGTGCTGCCTGCGCAGAGCAGACTGCTGATATCTCCGTTTATGAGACGAATAAAAACCTGCTGTTAAAGAGCCTGCGTGAAATGGGCTATCATGTAGTAGAACCCGGCGGAACCTTTTATATGTTCCCCCGCACGCTGGAAGAAGATGATGTCGCATTTTGTGAAAAAGCGAAAAAATACAACCTGCTGATCGTACCAGGCAGCGGCTTTGGCTGTCCAGGACATACTCGTATTTCTTACTGTGTTCCCACGGAACGCATTGAACGCTCTCTGGCTGCATTCGAAGCACTGGCTAAGGAATACCGCTAAGTCATTTTCAAGCTTTCAAAAGGGGGTTCTCATGGTTCTTGATTTTCATACACATACCTTTCCGGATGCGATCGCAGATCAGGTAATCTGCAAATTGCAAAGACTTTCGCGTTCAAAGCCCTATACCAATGCCACCAACAGCAGTCTGCAGGCTTCTATGCGGGAAGCCGGCATTGATTACAGCGTTACACTGCCGGTCATGACAAATCCTGGACAGGTGGAAAAGCTGAATTCACTGGCAGGACAGGCGATGGAACAGATTTCCCAAACCGGGCTGATTCCTTTTGGCGGTATGCATCCTGATTACGAAAATTATAAGGCAGAGCTGCACCGGATTCACGAGATGGGAATTCCCGGTATTAAAATTCATCCGGCTTATCAGGGTACTGATTTTGATGACATCCGCTTTTTACGCATTTTGGATACGGCATCGGAGTTGGGATTGATCGTCTTAACCCACGCAGGAATCGATATCGGCATCCCCGAACACAATTATACTTCGATTGCACAGATTCTTCATGTCCTAAAAGAAGTTTCTCCTCCCAAGCTGATATTAGCACATATGGGCGGCTGGAATTCCTGGCTGGCAGTTGAACAGGATCTGGCTGGCGCACCGGTCTGGATGGATACCGCTTTTACCCTTGGCACGATCGAAGCGGCACCAGGAACGCAGAGAACTCCAGAAGAATCCCAGATGCTGACTCAAGAAGCCTTTCTTCGCCTGGCAAGAAAACACGGCATGGAACGCATTCTTTTTGCAACCGATTCTCCCTGGAGCAGCCAAATCACCTACCGTAAATTTTTTCAAACGATGCAGCTGACCCCCGAAGAAGAACAGGCAGTTTTAGGCGGCAATGCCCTTCAACTGTTCGATGACAAAACCGTCCAAAAACTTCTTAATGAATCGTCAGCATTGACTGTCAGTGCAGCAACCAGAAGTCGATTTTTGCAGGAAACCACTTTCCACAAAAATTAAATTTTTCAGAAAGTGCATCAACTGCTCTAACAGCAATCAACTTTACACCATAACAAAAAGTCCTTCTTGCCAGATCTCACTCCAGCAAGAAGGACTTTTTCATTGCCTTCTATTATTTATCTTTTTGAATTGGAATCAAAATTCCTTATTTCCTACAATCTCTATAATATTTTATGTTCTACAATTGCTTATTGAAAAATGCTTTGGTTTCTTTTGCAACCACACCGCTAAGTGCAAATAATGCGATCATATTCGGTAATGCCATCAGACCATTGAAAATATCTGCGATCGTCCACACTGCGCTCACTGTCATGTAAGGACCGATAAAGATTGCAAAAATGTACAGCCAACGATAGATCATGATCGGTTTCTGCTTACCGCCAGTCAGATATTCCAGACAGCGTTCACTGTAGTAATCCCAACCTAAAATCGTAGTAAATGCAAAGAATACCAAACAAATCATTAAAATAAAACTGGAAACGTTTGCGGGAATCGGCAGACCCTGCTGAAATGCATACGTTGTAACCTGTACACCTTCAAGTCCTTCTACTTTCCATGCTCCGGTTAATACGATGGATAAACCAGTCATCGTACAAATGATGATCGTATCGATAAAAGTACCTGTCATGCTGACCAGACCCTGACGAACCGGTTCCTTTGTCTGTGCTGCAGCTGCTGCGATCGGTGCACTACCAAGACCTGCTTCATTGGAGAAAATACCTCTTGCCACACCTTTCTGCATTGCAACTAACATCGTTCCGACTGCACCACCGGTTACAGCTGAAGGATTAAATGCACCTTTTACGATTGTTACAACTGCTGCCGGAACACTCGTGATATTAAATAAGATCAATGCTACACTAAATACAATATAGATGATCGCCATAAACGGAACAACAATCTGACTGACACTTGCAATTCGTTTAATGCCGCCAATCAGTACAGCTGCTACACAAAATGTCAGAATCAAGGAA
The DNA here is from genome assembly GCA_964613155.1 of uncultured Lachnospiraceae bacterium. Lineage (GTDB taxonomy): Bacteria > Bacillota > Clostridia > Lachnospirales > Lachnospiraceae > TWA4. The sequence continues at coordinate 17,319 of CAZTHP010000016.1, forward strand.
GAAATGACAACAGCCCAGGAATATTCTCCTAAAAATGGAATCTGGATGCAATTTCCCTTATTCGGATCAAAGAAATTCTGTACAGCACTGGAAATACCATTCACCTGACTGAAGGTACCGATACCAAACAAACCAACGCAAACACCAAAGAATGCGAATATCTTTGCAAGCCATGTCCACTGCTTACCCATACCCTGTTCGATATAGTAGAAGGGACCGCCTAAACTATGATTCTTTTCATCGATCACTCGATACTTGACAGCCAATAAACCTTCGGAATACTTCGTTGCCATTCCAAAGAAAGCAGCTACGATCATCCAGAACAAAGCACCAGGACCGCCGGCACAAACAGCAGTTGCTACACCGACAATATTACCAGTACCGATCGTAGCACTTAATGCCGTACATAACGCACCGAAACTGCTGATCTCGCCTTCTCCATCTTCCTCATTCTGGAACATCCATTTCAGCGCCAGAGGCAGCTTATGCACCTGAAGCAGACGCAGACGCGCTGTCAGCAGAACACCGCCGGCAATAATCAGTACCATCAGCGGTACGCCCCATACAAAGTTATCGATTGTTTCTAATAAGTTGTTCACTGTTTCCCACATAGTCTTATCTTCTCCTTACGTAATCCTCTCGTACAAAAGACCAAATCTGCACGAAAAGGTTTTATCTTAGAGTCTTTTGAAAGATCAGATGTCCCGATATCACAAACAAGCTGCGACGATACTGCATCTGTCTTCCATCCACTCAAGACTGCAATCTCCAGGGAATCCCTGAAACTCATGCAACGCAAGATAGAGTAATGCTTTCGCTCTCTTTGCCCTTCCTGTTGCGTAATAGAATATTTTTACTACTAAAACAAAACATGTTACGGTAGTAAAAAAAGAGAGTCTTATGGACTCTCTCGCAAAAAAGGAATGCAAATATAAGCATCCTCTGTCCTTTTGCCTGAGAGATTCAAACGCAAAACGTTTGTTGCACCTTCGGCCTCCGACTTTCGCCGGACGTCTCCAGAGATACGATCCATCTACAGTTTTCACCCTGTATGCTGGGAACCTGAGAGTGTTACTCCTTCGGCGGGCAAATTGCCACTTTCCTGCAGACTTCATTTCGTAATTGCTGTCATGCCACATATAATAGCGCATTTTATTTCATTCGTCAAGGTGTAAATTTAATTTCACCTGACAATTTCATTCACCACAATTTCATTCACCATAATTTCATTCCACACGATCATTTCACATAATCGCTTTCAAGATCCAAACATCCCCTACAAGCTATAAGTATAAGTTATAAGCTATGCGTTATAAACCATAAACTATAAGCTGTACGCTATAAATTATATGCTATATGCTAAACGCAAACTCATACAATTCCCTCTCTTGACCTTGGCAGCGCATTACAACACCATAATCAATGTTCCAGCTGCGATCAGGATACAGCCCAAAAGTGCTCGAACCGTAAATTCTTCCTGTAAAAAGACAAATGCTAAAATCAAGGTGATCACAACACTTAATTTATCAATCGGAACTACCTTTGAAGCATCGCCAATCTGCAGGGCACGATAATAACAGAGCCAGGATGCTCCGGTTGCCAGACCGGATAGAATTAAAAAAATCCAGCTTTTTCGGCTGATCGAAGCAATTCCACTTTGTGCATGGGTCAGAAAAACCATCCCCCATGCCATAAAAACGACAACAACCGTTCGAATCGCTGTTGCAAGATTGGAGTTCACACCTGCAATTCCAATTTTCGCCAGAATTGACGTAAGCGCCGCAAAAATTGCGGACAACAATGCAAAGATTAACCACATACCACTTATCTCCTATTCGATTTTTGACCCTGACAGGCAGCTTTCACCAGGTTTCCCTGCGCTGCTTCCGCTGGCAATCTTCTGACGAATTTCGACTAACCGCATGTTTTCAGCTAACTTTCGCCTAACAGCAGCTTCCAGCTGTTTTTTTATGGCAATACCTTTTCAGGCTAAGTTTCTCCTAACAGCAATTTTCCGGCTGGTGTTTTCACATCCAGCCGGCTGCTGCTTGAATTCTGCCAATGATTCTTTTTTGTTATCCTACGCTTCGTTTCCCTCTGCTTCATCCAAACTATGAGAAATACGCGCTGCGAGTTTCTCAAATGATCGCAATGCTCCTCAAATGCTTGTGCAAGCACAGTATTTTCATCGCTACTCGTGTAAATCAAACACGATTTCCATCGTGGTTCCAACTTGTTCAGTACTTTTCATCGTAAGGGTTCCATGATGATACTGTACGGCATGTTTTACAATGGATAAACCAAGTCCAGTACCGCCGGATTGTTTGGAATGGCTTTTGTCCACGCGATAAAAGCGTTCAAATACCTTTTCCTGGTCGCCTGGTGCGATTCCAATCCCTGTATCCGCTACACGCAGCAAAATGCTGTGCTGTGTACCCATCTGCGCATTCTCATAACGATTTTCTAGGTTTTCAATCTGAATCTTCACACTTCCGCCTGCATGGTTGTATTTAATCGCATTGTCACATAAATTATATACGATTTCATACAACAGTCGGCGTACACCGGTCATTCGTCCCGTATCTCCGCTGATTTCCAGGGAAACGTCCTTCTGCTTTGCTGCATTGGAAAGCGTCTCACAAACTTCCTCCGCAATCTCACGCAGTGAAACTTCTTCTTTGGGCATTTCCTGTCCTTCATCAATCTGGGAAAGACGGATAATATCTTCAATCAAACAAAGCAGTCTTGCCGCTTCTTTTCGGATATGACCGACAAATCGCGGAATATCTTCTTGTTTGACAATGCCATTCTCTAAAAGCTCTGCGGAACCAATGATCGACTGCAGGGGAGTTTTTAATTCATGCGATACATTCGCCGTAAATTCCCGCCGATTGCGCTCGGCATGAACCTGTTCTGTAATATCAAAGCCAAGAATCACCATCCCTAACAGTTGATTTTCCGACTGAATCGTATTTAATTCAAATTGATACTCCCGTCCATTCTTTTTCTCGCGCAAACAGGACATGCCCTTTTGCTTTGCTTCTTCCACAGCGGCCTGCATCTTCGGCTTTCGATCGATCGCCAGAAAATCGTCACCCTTTTTGCCGTCCGTCAAAAACCATGCTTTAGCAGCGGGATTGATGCTCAGAATCCGACCCGTATGATCGAGTAAAACCATAGATTCCTTCATATTGCCGGTAATCTGATCAAATTCTTCCTGACGATGCTTCAATGCCAGCATTTGTCCTTTAATTTCCTGCTGCTGTATGTAAATACGGCGAAGCAGCGGCGAAAGTTCTTCATAGGCATTATTTTCCAAAGGCTGATCCAGATTTAATTGATTCAGCGGCTCTACTACCTTTTTCGCCATCTTATTGGCCAGCCACAGCGATAAGAGCAGAGCGATCACGATCAACAGTGCGATCGGCTGCTGCATTCCTAATATTAACAGCAGCACCGTATGCCGGCTCTCAGAAATTCGCAGAACACTTCCATCACGCAGACGGACTGCTTCGTAAAGATTCTGCTCAGTCAGTGTCGTGGAATACCGACTGCTGCTTCCGGTACCAGTCGTAAGAGCCTCCCGGATTTCCTCACGCTTGGCATGGTTTTCCATCGTCTCGGTATCCACCTTATTATCAAATAGTACGGTACCATCTTTTGCAACCCATGTCAAACGATAATGTGCATCATTTAATTCCTCTAGATAGGTTTCTCCTAATTGCTCCGTTCCTTTTGCTGCCAGATTTAATTCATCTTTCAGCTGTTGCTGCTGTACATTGCCAAAATACTGATACAAAACTCCCGTAATGATTACCAGACTTGCCAATAAAACAGCTGCTGCAACGGAAAGGATTGATTTTAAAATCTTACTTGTCATATACATTCTCCATACGGTATCCCACGTTGCGGATTGTCTCGATCATCTTCCCATATTTTCCCAGTTTATGCCGCAGGGTTCGGATATGCGAATCTAATGTTCGGGAATCACCCATATATTCCATATTCCAAATCTGCGAAAAGAGCTGTTCTCTGGTGTACGCCATACCAGGATGAGAAAGGAACAGTGCGAGCAATTCAAATTCCTTATAGGTTAGCTGCACGCGTTCACCATCCGCAGTTACCGTATGTTCTTCCAGATTTACAACAAGACCTCCCGCTTTCAGCAATTTTGTCCGCAAAACAGGTTGACTGCGACGCAAAACGGCTTTTACACGGGATACCATTTCCATCATACTAAACGGCTTTACGATATAATCATCTGCACCCAGATCCAGACCTTTAATCCGGTCATATTCTTCACCTTTTGCAGTTGCCATAATGACAGGAATTGCCTGATATTCTGCCGAATTTTTCATTTTCTTTAAAAGCGTAATACCATCGATGCCCGGAAGCATCACATCCAAAAGGACACATTCAGGTCGTTCTTTTTTCAGCGCCTCCCAGAAAGAATGTCCATCTTCAAAGCCCCTGGTCTCAAAACCAGCGGAATTTAAAACATATAATTCAATATCACGGATACTCGCATCATCTTCTACACACCATATCATGTTCCTGCCTCCTGTTTTTGCTTCCTGCCTGAGAAATTCTCACGAATCTCAAAATCATTACGCAGCTTTCTCCACTGCGATTCTTATGAAAAATCCTTGTGCATTCCTGTTACGGCATAAATAACCCATTCTGCAATATTCGTTGCATGATCTCCGATTCGCTCAAAATATTTTGCGATCATCAGAAGGTCTAATGCGTATTCCCCATCAGAAGCATTTTCTGCGATCAACGTGATTATAGCATATTTCACTTTTGAAAAATAGTCATCAACGATATCATCCTGCTTGATAATTTGTTCTGCAAGTGCGACATCCTTTTTTACAAAAGCATCGACACTTCCCGTAACCATTTTGATGGTTTCCCGTGCCATTTCCTCAATCAATCCCGTTTCTTTCCGGTTAGATTCCTTTAAAAAGCTGACAATTTCTGCAATATCTTCCGCCTGATCGCCAATTCGCTCCATATCCGTGATCATTTTTAATGCCGCTGAAATCAGACGAAGATCACGTGCGACCGGCTGCTGATGCAGCAACAGTTTCATACAGCGATTTTCGATATCCCGTTCCATCTGGTCGATCGAACCGCTCTCTGTCTGAATTTTTCTTGCCAGCTCAGTATCTCCTGTGCTGATTGCTTTTGCTGCTTTTGCAATCGCATCTTCGCACAAAGCTCCCATTTCAATAATTTCTCTGTTTAACTCAAAAAGTTGTTCATCAAATCGGCTTCTCATACGCCCTCCTTTACTGCCTC
>CAZTHP010000016.1:22719-25491 GCA_964613155.1 uncultured Lachnospiraceae bacterium
ATCAACGAAAGATCAACCCCATCGACTAATCTTATCAGAATTAATCAAAAATCAACCTCGTTAACTAATCTTAATTGAAGTAACCAACATCAGCCAAATCGACCGGTAATATAATCCTCCGTCCGTTTTTCTACTGGATTTGAGAAAATATCATCTGTTTTTCCATATTCAACAAGTTCGCCGAGTAAAAAGAACGCGGTCTGATCGGATACACGGACAGCCTGCTGCATATTGTGCGTTACCATTACGATCGTATATGTTTTTTTCAATTCCATGATCAAGTCTTCAATACGAGAGGTTGAAATCGGATCCAATGCGGAAGTCGGTTCATCCATCAGCAAAATTTTCGGCTGTACTGCCAATGCACGCGCAATACAAAGACGCTGCTGTTGACCGCCGGACATTCCCAACGCATTTTTCTTCAAACGATCCTTAACCTCATCCCAGATTGCCGCATCGCGCAATGCCTGTTCCACGATTTCATCCAGCTGCATTTTATTCGTAATTCCATGCGTACGCGGACCATATGCAACATTATCGTAAATACTCATCGGAAAGGGATTCGGCTTCTGAAAAACCATACCGATCTCTCTGCGCAGGTTATTAACATCCATTTCTTTTCCGAAAATATCCTTTCCTTCATAACGAATATCCCCCGTAATCCGAACATCCGGAATCAGATCATTCATACGGTTCAATGTTTTCAAAAAAGTGGATTTTCCACATCCGGAAGGTCCAATAAAAGCAGTAATACTTTTCTCCGGAATCTCAATCTGAATATTTTTTAACGCCTGATGTTCTCCATACCAGAGACACATATCTTTTACCGAAATAATCGAACTCATTGATTTCTCCTTTTTGCAAAATATTTCTGTACCAGTGCTGCCGCAAGATTCAGCAGCAGTGTCAAAAACATCAAAATCGCAGCAATCGCAAATGCCACCCCAAATTCTCCCTGCTCTTTTGCATAGACATAGAGCGCAACGGTCAAGGTTGCACCAGGGGAAGCCAATCCATCTACTACACCATTTACTGCATGTGCAAAGCCTGCGGTAAACAACAGTGCTGCGGATTCTCCCAAAATTCGTCCTACCGACAAAATACAGCCTGTCATCACCCCGTCCACACAGCAGGGTAATACAACTGTACGGATTACGCGCCATTTTCCAGCCCCCAGACCAAAAGCACCTTCTCGGTAAGACTGCGGCACAGTTTTCAAGCTTTCCTGTGTCGTGCGCATTACAGTTGGAAGATTCATGATTACCAAGGTCAGGGCACCTGCCATCAAACAAGTTCCCATATGATTGGAAAACAGCAGCATTCCGGCCAAACCATAGATAATAGAAGGAATTCCGGACAGTGTTTCGGCTGCATACTCAATGACTGTAACCAGCTTTTGATTTGAAGCATACTCTGTTAAATAAATCGCTGCTCCCACACCCAGCGGAAGAACGATCAAAAGAGAGGCAAATACCAGATAAATCGTATTTAAAATATCCGGCAGGATTCCGATTTTCCCATTGAGATAACTCGGTTTCGTCGTCAGCAATTCCCATGTAATATTCGGGATTCCCTGCGAAAAAACATAAATTAACAGAAAACAGACAAGTGCTGCTGTCAAAAGAACTGCGAGATACATCAATCCTTTCATCAGCACTTCATAACGCTTTCTTTTCGAAGATATTGATTTTTTTAACATAACTTACTCCTTTTCCCGTTTGAGGAAGAAGTTTAACGTAGCATTTATCAGTAAAATAAACAAAAACAAAACCAGTGCTATGGAAAATAACGCCTGACGCTGCAGCCCACTGGAATAAGCCATTTCACTTGAAACAGCAGTCGTCAAAAAGCGAACACTCTGGAAAATAGAGTCCGGCATATTGGGTACATTTCCGGCAACCATCATAACCGCCATGGCTTCACCGATGGAACGCCCGATTCCCAGGATCATTGCTGCCACAATTCCGCTTTTTGCAGCTGGAACAGACACACGAAAATACGTTTCGATCGGTGTTGCCCCCAGTGCGAGAGACGCATCTTCATACTCTTTTGGTACCGCATCCAAAGCCGTAACCGACATTTTGATGATCGACGGCAGGATCATAACGGCCAAGACCACGATAGCGGCCAGCAAACTTGCACCATCCGGTACATGAAACCATGTTCGAATTGCTGGAACTAATACCAACATTCCCACCAGACCATATACAACAGACGGAATTCCCGCCAATAAACTAACAGCCGACTGCATGATTTCTTTCACACGGGGAGAAGCTATTTTCGAAAGATATACCGATGTGAAAAAGCCGATCGGTACCCCTAACAGCATAGCACCCGCTGTTCCATATACACTTGTCAAAATAAACGGAAGGATTCCGTATTTGGGAGTCGCTGCGGTCGAAGCCCATTCTTTTCCTAATAAAAAGTCAAACAATCCAATTTCCCGAATCGCCGGAATGCCCGAAACTACCAGGTAGACTGTGATCAAAAGCACAGCAGCCACGGTCACAAGTCCCAGGATCAAAAAGATTCCATGGATGATTTCTTCCATAATCTGATTCCGTTTTACAGACTTTGCTGGATTTTTCTTCGCCGACATCACTTGATTTTTTTTCACCGACATCTGATCATTCCTCATAATGATGCAGCGACAGCTTTTTTGCAAACCATCGCCGCACTTTTCTTTTTCTTTGTTCTTCTATTTGATGTTTTTCATTATCAAACTTTTTTGCTTTACAAAAGCTCTCGTAGCTAGTATTTCTTTCTTAGCAA
>CAZTHP010000016.1:25591-36533 GCA_964613155.1 uncultured Lachnospiraceae bacterium
GCACCTGCTTCTGCAATAATCTCTTTTACATCTTCTGATGTGATGTAATCAAAGAATTTCTGTGCTGCTTCGCTTAATTTTTCATCGCTCTTGGTAACCAGTACGAAGGGACGCTGTACCACATAGCTTCCATCTTTAATGGTTTCTTCTGTTACAGCAACACCATTTACGGTTAATGCTTTTACGCTTTCTTTTACAGAGGCAACAGAAGCATAACCAATTGCATCCGGATTCTGAGAAACGGTTGTAATGACATCACCTGTAGAAGTTAATTCCTGACGATACTGACACGCATCTTCGGTTCCTGTAATCGATTCAAAACCATCTCTTGTACCGCTTCCTGCTTCTCGGCCAATTCTTACGATTTCTGCATCTTCACCGCCTACTTCAGACCAGTTTTCAATTTCACCGGTATAAATCTTTGCCAGATCTTCCAGACTCAGATCGGATACTGGATTCTGAGGATTTACGATGATTGCAATTCCGTCATAAGCTAAAACCGTTGCAGTCAGACCAGCGTTTGTTTCTTCTTCTTTTAATTCTCTGGAAGATAAACCAATATCACAGCGGCCTTCCTGTACTGCCTGGATTCCGCTTCCGGAACCAGTCGGATTGTATGTAAAATTGATTCCGGTATCATTCTGGAATGCTTCTCCTAATGCACCAATTACTTTTTCCATAGATGTGGAACCATCTGTTGAAACAGAACCTGTCACGGCTTTATCAGAACCATTGCCGCAACCAACCAGCATCGCCATCATCAGAACTGCTGCTAATACGCTTATTATTCTTTTCATTTCCATTTACTCCTTTTGTTTCCTTTTTGTTGTTTTGTTGTTTTTTGTTTTCGTTTGTTTTTTTCTAACAGTTATGATTGTAATGGGCGTATGTGAAATCCAAAATACAAAGTATGTGAAATCTAAGTAAAATTTGCGAAAATCCTATGATCCTGGTCTGAACGGCGGCTCCCATAAAAATGACACGTTTCAATCCAGTTTTCTTTCCCTACAAAACAAAAAAAGTCCAGCAGGGGTACTTTTTCAAGTATCCTTACTGAACTTTTCGATCTTATGTTTATGTTCCCTTATGAAACATCCAAACAGTCATTAACCTTTGTACAGGTTTCGTTTGTCAATGATACGCACTGCTTTTCCTTCACTTCTGACGATTGCTTTGGGTTCTACTAATTTAACATCTACTAAGATACCCAACATCGATTTCAGTGCAGCTACCAGTTTCTTTTCCCTCTTTTCAACAGAAATAGAAGAATCTGCCATCATTTCCGGTGTCATCTCAACATGAACCTCAATTGTATCAAAATGACCTACACGATCTACTAAAATCTGATACTGAGGCGGATAATTATTGGCCAGTAAAACGGTTTCGATCTGAGACGGGAATACATTGATTCCTTTCACGATCAGCATATCATCACTTCTGCCCATCGGCTTGCGCATACGCACATGTGTCCGTCCACAGGAGCATTTTTCACGCGTTAAGATACAGATATCTCTTGTACGATAACGCATCAGCGGGAATGCTTTTTTCGTGATACAGGTAAAGACCAGTTCTCCTTTTTCACCCTCCGGCAGGACTTCTCCCGTTTCCGGATCGATGATTTCTGCAATAAAATGGTCTTCGTTGATGTGCATACCTTTTTGTTCTTCACATTCAAAGGAAACACCAGGACCGGAGATTTCCGTCAGTCCATAGATATCATAAGCTTTAATTCCCAATGAATTCTGAATTTCCTGACGCATTTCTTCTGTCCATGCTTCAGCACCGAAAATACCTGCTTTCAGCTTGATCTGATCCCGCAGTCCTCGTTCATTGATCGATTCTCCTAAATAAGCAGCATAAGAAGGTGTACAGCAGAGAATTGTGGAACCCAGATCGGTCATAAATTGAATCTGACGTTCGGTATTACCAGAGGACATCGGAATCGTCAGACAGCCAACCTTATGAGAGCCGCCGTTCAGACCGGGACCACCGGTAAACAGACCATATCCATAACTGATCTGACATACATCTTCTTTGGTACCACCTGCTGCCATGATCGCTCTCGCACAGCATTCATCCCACAAATCAATATCATCCTGCGTATAAAAAGATACAACTCGTCTTCCTGTTGTACCACTTGTAGACTGAATCCGCACACATTCTGACAGCGGAACACCCAGCAATCCATACGGATACTGATCACGCAGGTCATTCTTTGTTAAAAACGGAAGCTTATGTAAATCTTCAATTCCTTTAATATCTTCCGGTTTTATGCCCCTTTGATCCATCTGCTCACGGTAATATGGAACATTTGCATACACATGCTTCACCTGCTCCACTAACCGCTCACTCTGCAGCTTCTGAATCTCCTCTACCGGCATTGTTTCAATTTCGGGCTGATAATAATTTCCCATTGTTTTGTCCTCCATTTGTATCTTCATTCGTAAAATTTGAAACAGAACCCCTTTACAGGACTTCGCATCTGCCCTGTTTGCACCTTTGGATTCCAGATCAAAAATCTGTCTGCAGATTCGCCGCTGCAAACAGAACGGACCGGCTAACAAATTCGCACCTTTTGTCAGCCGGATTTGCTATGTCAAAGTCCATTGAAAACTCCTAAGATGTTTCCCAAAGACTAAGCACGACCTAATTGAAAGGCTTTTAAATTCAATTCCACAAATTTAGCAGGTACACAAGCTTTAATCGCTTCGATCCATGCTTCTTCGGGAATTTCAAAATAGCGAGATAATCGTCCCATCAGAACAATATTAACGGCTTTCGCAGAGCCTGCCTGTTCTGCTAACGACAAACAATCCATTGCATCGACCTGAATTCCCAGTGCTTCCATCTTCTCTACCAGATTTTCCGGATACACAGCAGCTCCTGTAATTACGGGCATCGGATTGATTTCCTGTGTATTAACTACGATTCTTCCGCTTTCTTTTAAGTATTCTACCCAACGGGCTGCTTCCAGTTTCTCAAACGAAACAATAAAATCAGCTTCTCCTTTATCAATGATCGGAGAGTATACTTTTTCCCCAAATCGTACATAAGTAACCACACTTCCGCCACGCTGACTCATACCATGTACTTCGGATACTTTTACATCATAACCTTGTGTCAGAAGCAGATGTCCCAATAACTTGCTGGCAAGCAGAGAGCCCTGTCCGCCTACACCGACAATCATAATATTTTTCGTCATCATCAAACCTCCTGCGCCTTTAATGCATCGAATTTACAAAGCTGCTGACAAACACCGCAGCCTACACATAAAGTGGCATCCACACCAGCTTTTTTATTGCGGATGCTGATAGCAGGACATCCCAGGCGCATACAGGATTTACAGCCAGTACACTTGTCTTCCTCTACCTTTAATGCCGGTTTTGCTTTTACATATTTTAATAAAACACAAGGACGGCGGCTGATGATTACAGAAGGTGCATCTACTGCTAATTCTTCTTTCAAAGTTGCATCGCATTCTGCCAGATTATAAGGATCGACTACACGCACCCGTTCAAATCCCATTGCATGGCAAAGTGCTTCCAGATCGATCTTACCAGCCGGATCACCTTTGATATTATAACCAGTCGTCGGATTTTGCTGATGACCGGTCATACCAGTAATCGAATTATCCAGGATAATCACAGTAGAATTACTCTGGTTGTATGCTACATTGGCAAGACCTGTCATACCGGAATGCATAAAGGTTGAATCCCCAATTACCGCTACAGTCTTTCCTTCACTTTCTTTTCCACATGCTTTATTAAAACCATGAACTGCACTAATGGAAGCACCCATACAAAGTGTCATCTCCATCGCTGCCAAAGGTGCTACTGCTCCCAAGGTATAACAACCGATATCTCCTAAAACGGTGCATTTGTTCTTCGATAAGGTATAGAACATGCCTCTGTGCGGACATCCTGCACACATCATCGGCGGACGCGGCGGCAGTGCATCATCCAGCTGCTTTCCGGTCGGTACTTCCATTCCCAATTTCTCTGCGATCAGATTCTGAGAAAATTCATCTTCCATCGGCAGAACATCTTTTCCCGTCACATCCAGTCCCAGCTGTCTGCAATGATTTTCAATGATCGGATCCAGTTCTTCTACAATGATCAGTTTGTCCACTTTTGCTGCAAAATCTAAGATCAGCTTCTCCGGCAGAGGGTTGATCATTCCCAGTTTTAAAATACTTGCCTGATCGCCAAAAACTTCTTTTACATACTGATAACTGGTAGAAGAAGTAATGATACCGATCTTCGTATCTCCCATCTCTACCCGATTAAAGAAACAATCTTCCGCCAGTTCGACTAACGCGCGGGTTCTCTGCTCCACAATCGGATGACGGCGCTTTGCATTGCCCGGCATCATAACATACTTCGCGATATTCTTCTCATAAGGTTTCTGCGGAGGCAGCACGCGTGCCGCTGTTTCTACTACACTTTGCGAATGTGCAACACGTGTACACATCTTGATAATAACCGGTGTATCATACTGCTCTGACAGTTCAAACGCACGTTTTGCAAATTCTAGGGCTTCTGCCGAATCGGCAGGCTCCAGCATCGGAACCTTTGCAGCAATCGCATGATGACGAGAATCCTGCTCGTTCTGAGAAGAATGCATTCCAGCATCATCGGCTACGCAGATAACCATACCGGCATTGACACCTGTATAAGAACAGGTATACAGTGGGTCTGCTGCTACGTTTAATCCAACATGCTTCATACCGCAAAAACTTCTTTTGCCAGCTAAAGCGGCACCAAATGCGACTTCCATCGCCACTTTTTCATTGGGTGCCCATTCACAATAAATTTCCTCATATTTGGCTGCTTCTTCGGTTATCTCGGTACTGGGTGTCCCCGGATAACTGGAGATCACGCTGCAGCCAGCTTCATAAAGACCTCTGGCAAGGGCTTTATTGCCTAACATCAGCTCTTTCATTGTCCGTTCCTCATTTCTTAACTTTTGTGTATGGCCTGCCAAGCTTGCAGCCGGGCAAGCCGTAAAACACAGGATTTCCCTTACGGATTCTCCTGTTCTTGTGCATCTTTGACTCTGCGAATGATTTCCGGCAGACAGCCTGTTCCATAATTAAGCATCCGGTTTACCCGGCTGATCGTTGCGGAACTCGCATTACTTTTCTCCATAATTTCCATATAGACCTTATCGTCCATCAGCATGGATGCAACTTCGTAACGCTGCTCCATCGAACGAAGCTCTGTAACAGCACAAAGATCATCAAAAAAGCGACAGCACTCATCCAGATCTTTTAAATGCAAAATTGCTTCATACATCGCATATTTACGTTCTTTGGGAGTATTTTTTGCCATAACATTCCCTCCTTATTTATACGCAATCTATTTTAACATCATTTCTGGAATTGGTAAACACTTTTTTAGTTTACAGCATAAAATCATTACAGCAATCTTACAATTACGCTTCAAACCCGATCAAAATCCCATTTTCCTCTGCGTAATAGCTGCAAAGTCCGCTGGTTTCCATCATGGAAATATGCGCATTGGGGAAAGATACATGAATTGCCTTTGCCAGTGCCGAGGCTTCTTTTTCATTGAACATATGCGCAATGACCAATCTGCCGTCCTGGAAACCTTCATTGGCAAGCCGTACTAAAATTTCTGCTACTGCTTTCTTAAATCCACGACATTTTTCCAGCACTTCCAAAGTCCCTTCGTCACTGGCCTTTCCCACCAGACGGATTTTCATCACACCCACCATCGCAGCTGTCACCTTGCTGACACGACCATTTTTTACCAAAGTATCCAAATTACTCAGCATAAACAGCAGATGGGTACGCTTATGATAATGCGTCAGCTTCTTACAGATTTCTGCAAATTCCAGTCCCTGATGAATCCACTCCTCTACCTTATACACCATCAGAGAAATTTCCGGACCTGCGGAAAGACTATCCAAAATAAAAATCTGCTTCTCCGGATGTTCTTCTTCGACCATCCCCTTCGCGATCATTGCACTATTATAACTGCCGGATAAATTTCCCGTCAGTGTGATCGCGATCACTTGATCGGCTTTTTCAAATGCATCCGCCCAATCCTGCGGGGATGGACACGCGCTGGAACTGGAAACCTTGGATTCATGAAGCTGCTGCATCATCTCTTTCGGGTCATTTGTTCCATCATCGACAAACTCATACTCTCCACAAATAATTTTTAACGGGACTCTTTCATAGCCCATATCTTCGGTTGTGTGTTTCAATTCTTTCAGATCACAGCTGGAATCTGTTACAATCGCCCATTTCATCTCATTATCCTCCGTTTTTCTGCTTGTTTTTTATTCTACCATTTACAGTTTGATTTCATCAAAACCTGAATTACCGATTCTAAAAAAACGTGCCTGAAGTGATCTTCAAACACGTTTTGCATCTCTCCATTTTAATCCGTATTCTGTTCTTATAGAATCCCATCCATACCATTCGATCTTCCTACGATCAAGAACGATAGTCTCCATTAATCTTCACATAATCATACGTCAAGTCACAGCCCCAGGCTTTTGCCTGTGCTTCTCCCTGCATCAGATCAATATTGATAAAAATCTCATCTGCACTTAATACTTCACTGGCTTTTTCTTCCGAAAATGGAATTCCGGAGCCATCACGGCATACACTGACTGTACCTTTTTCCGATGCCAGATCGACTGCAACCTGATCAATCTCAAAATCAGCTTCTGCATAACCAATCGCACAAAGAATCCGTCCCCAGTTCGCATCTTCGCCAAACATCGCACATTTCAGCAAGGGAGAACGAATAACCGATTTTGCAACAATAATCGCAGTATCCAGATCCGGCGCACCTTTTACAGTACATTCCAGTAATTTGCTGGCACCTTCTCCATCCTTCGCCAACATACGCGTCATATTCATCATGACCAGATATAAGCCCTCTTTAAACTGCTCATAAGCAGGACCTTCCTCGGTAATCTCCGCATTCTCAGCCAGACCATTGGCCATCACGCTGACCATATCATTCGTAGAGGTATCACCATCGACACTCAGACAGTTATACGTCACTTTTACAATCTCACTCAGTGCCTTCTGAAGCATTGCAGATGAAATCTTTACATCACTGGTCACAAAATTCAACGTCGTCGCCATATTCGGATGAATCATACCGCTTCCTTTTGCCATACCGCCGATCGTGCAAAGTGTTCCATCCAGTTCAAACTGCACGGCTACTTCTTTCTGGATCGTATCGGTTGTCATGATCGCATTGGCTGCTCTGCCGTTGCCATTTGCACAAAGCCCTTCTGCCAGTTCTTTCATATGGGTCTCAAACGGCTCGATCGGAAGGGGCTGACCAATCACGCCGGTCGAAGCAACGATCATTTCCTCCGGCTGAATTCCAAGCTCTGTCGCTGCCAGTTCACACATCCGAACTGCTTTTTCTACACCATCTGCATTGCAGGTATTGGCATTCTTGCTGTTCACGATCACACCGCGCGCTTTGCCGCCCGTCGCTTCCAAATGCTTCTTTGTCACCAAAATGGGGGCACCTTTTACTTTATTCTGTGTATAAACAGCTGCTGCATTGCAGACTGTCTTACTAAAAATCATCGCCAGATCATTCTTATTCGGATCCGGATTCAATCCACAATTCAATCCATTTGCTGTAAATCCGCGCGCCGCACAAACGCCACCTTCTATGTAAGTAAATTCACTCATCATTTCCCTAACTCCTATTCATCTAGTTTTCAAAACTACGTTAAAAATGACTCTATACCAACTTATCACAAAAGTCAATACATTTTTAGAAATTTCTGTTACTCTGTTTTCTGCTGGAGTGTAAAAAACAAAATCGCTGCACCCAGAACCAGAGCGATTTGAATGCCCTGTAAACAAAGAAATGCACCACCAATCGACAGCGGAAGCTTTGCAAAAGTTCCAAAAAGAAGACTTGCAGCCGGCGCATCCCAGCCGCTCCATCCATATTTTCCCAGTACATATCCTGCAAAAGGCAGGATAGAAACCAAAACACCGCTTCCTGCAAAAAGCAGCACCACTGCGTACTGCGCGTTTCGAACACGTCTATTTCCTCCAGAAACGAAAAGAATTTCCTTCATATGATGCCGTCTTTCATAGCGACTGTATGACCAGAGCGGAACGGCTAAAACCGCCAGACTTTGCAGCAGCTGCGAAAGGACAAGCCACCTTCCATCCTCTCCAAAAAAGAACTCCCACGTACTCAGATCGACATACTCCGCTTCAATTCCTTCTTTTTGGAGTTCTTTCAAGGCTTCATACTGTCTCATGACACGTTCAAACGCATGCTCCTTCTCCTCGTTTGGCTCCAAAAGCGTTTCATAACGCAAAAGAGTTTCATAGGAAATCGTACCTGCTTCATATTGCGTCCGATACGACTCCAAACGCGTTTCCTTTTCCCTCTGTTTGTTCTGCTCTGCTTTCAAAAACGCCTCTTGTTCCGATGTTGACACCCCCGTCAACTCCTGACTGTACAGACGATAAAAATATGTGGTTTCGTCAAAATAAAGAAACCGTCCTTGTAAAACAAGAATTTGTACCACCAAAAAGAGCAGAAGGAAGATTCCGCCTTTGTGAATCCACCACAGTTTTTTCCATTCATAGTAAAAAATCCGTTGCGGCAAGATCAGATGCTTTTCTTTTTTACGGTCGAACAAAACGCTCCTCCGTTTTCTGCTGCCCGTTCGCCGGCATTTTCCAAAAAGCAGTCCACCTGCAAAACCAATCCCACCAACCAGCAGAGCAAAACTGCCTCCAATCACGACCTGATTCAGCGGCTTCCCCCAAGCATTCAAGTTCCAGTAGGTTTTAAAATACTGTGCGGTATCCAGGATGGAAACAAAATTAAATTGCTTCCAAAATCCATATACAGATTGTCGTTCCAGTATATTCCACAGTGAAAATTCAATCCAACCCACAAGCAAAACCCCGAAACCAGAAAAAACCGGATTCTTGAAAAGCTGCGCTAAGAAAAAAATCAAACTTTCCCAAACAAGCAGTGCCATCCATTTTCCTGCAATGTAACAGAATATATACTGCCAAACAGATAGCTTCCATGGACTTTCCAAATAGCCAGGAATCGATTGAATCGGAACCAGCCAACTTTCTGTCGGTGTGATGGGCAAAACACTGCCCACGCGTATTCCCATCTGCAAAAGCAGCAGCAGACCCGCAACACAGGCGACCGCCAAATATTTTGTGAAATCCAGCGATTGCTTCCCACCCTTTGTTGTTTTGAGCAAAACCTCTCGCCCCTCCGCCTCATCTCGATGAAAACAGGACAGTGCGATCAAAAGCACCATAAGCCACAGCAAACCATCAGCCGTTTGGTCGGATAAGACACAAGCGATTCCATCCAGAAAAACAAACTGCGGTATAACATTTCCCAAATCCGTATAAACCTCTGCCGTTACTTGTGCGTTTTGCTTGATAAAACCACTTGCCTGGCCGCCCCAAAGGCTGTTCGCCATCTTATCTGCCTGTTTTTTGACCTGCTGCAAATACGCCGGATAGGAAGCAATTGCCTCTGCCTGCGTATTCAAATGCTGATAACAAGCAATCTGCCTATACAGCTGCTCTGCTGACCCATCTGCTTCTTCCTGCAGCACAAACTCCTGCTCTGCTGACCCATCTGCTTCTTCCTGCTGCATAAGCTCCTGCTCTGCCAGCTCATCTGCTTCTTCTTGCTGCATAAGCTCCTGCTCTGCCAGCTCATCTGCTTCTTCTTGCTGCATAAGCAACTGCTTCTCTAACCACTGAAGCTGCATTTGCAGCGAATCATCCGGCAAAAAACAATAGGCAGCAGCCATTTCTTTGATTGAATTTCCTTCTGCATTCGGTAAATATAGAACTCGTTCGACTTCCAGGACACTCAGCACCAGAAAAAAGAGCAAACAAACCAACAATCGCTTCTGCATCCATAATTTCCGTATTTCATACTGTAAAAGTTTTCCCCGCATCCTGATCTGCAATCTGTTCTTCCTCCTCAAAATAATACAAATACACTTTTTCCAGTTCTGAGAGAAATGGCTTCTCTGTCTCCTTTTCTGGAATTTCTGCAAACAAAACCTTTGGCTTTTCTTTTTTCAGCAAAATTCCCTTTCGTAATAACAAAATTTCATCGGCAATGGATTCCAGATCAGATACCAGATGCGTTGCCAGCAAAATAATCGTATCGTTTGCCATACGATGTAAAATTTCTTTCAATAAGATTCGCTGGCGGGGATCGAGACCGGTTGTCGGTTCATCCAAAATTAAAATCTGGGGATGATTCAGTAAGCTTTGTGCGATCAGCAGCCGCTGCTTCATCCCACCAGACATAGTTTTGATCGGTATGTTCCGGCAATCTTCCAATTCCACCATTTTTAGGACTTTTTCGATTTTCCTCTGCGTCTCTTTTCGCGGAATTTCTTTTAATGCCGACATATAATCCAGATATTGCCATGGCGTAAACTCTGGGTATAACGCCTGCACCTGTGGCACATACCCCAACTTTTGCAGGTAAAATCCTGGATTTTTCCGGATAACCTGTCCATTCCATAAAATTTTCCCCTGATCAGACTTTAAACTTTGGATTAAAATATGAATCAGCGTACTTTTTCCTGCTCCATTCGGTCCCAGCAAACCATAAATCCCCGGTGTTAAGGTAAACGATATTTCATGCAATGCCTGCACCTGTTTATATGATTTTGAAATATTCTGAACTTCTAATTTTACCAAACTCATCATCCTTTCTGCTTCTTGGCGCGCTTCCTGCTAACAACTATGAGAAACACGCGCTGCAAGTTTCTCAAGTTATCCCGCTACTCCTCAAATGCTTGTGCAAGCACAGCGTTTTCATCGCTACTCGCGTAAATAAAACAGCTGCTTGTCAAACATGCTCCCACATATTTTACCAAACAGCTGCTTTCCAATTTCCATTTAACAAAATAC
>CAZTHP010000017.1:0-36141 GCA_964613155.1 uncultured Lachnospiraceae bacterium
AATTCAATTAGAATCAAAATTCAATTAGAATCAAAATTCAATTAGAATCAAAATTAATTAAAGCAGAATATAGCTTACATACTGCGCTTTGGTTTGTTCGAAACAGACCAAAGCGCAGTTTTTTCTTTTTAATCCTCTTTTACAAATCCCGTATATCTTAAAAAAATTCAAAAAATCCAGAAAATCTTTTAAACTTCCTGCAATTTACGAAAGTTTAAAAGCTTCCTACTTTCTGAAATCCAAAAAATTCCCAACAACAATGAGAAACTCGCACAAAAAAAGAAGCCATGACACGAATGTTTTCAAATACATTCGCGCCACGACCTCTTTTCATCCTATCTATCCAGAGTTAACTGGAAGTCAGACCAGACATTGATTAGTTGATGGTTCTCTTTACATAAGTGGTATGTAAAATGTCATGTGCTTTATGACTGCCGGGTTCTCCCAGATATTCGTCATACAGCTTCTTCACACTCTTGTTTTCGTGTGATTTTCTTACGGGGTTGCCAGCATCCAGTGCGTACAGTGCTTTTGCACGTTCTGCACGAATGTCAACTACGTTGCGGATCTTGGAAGGAACCTGAGGCTGTCCACCACCGTTTACGCAACCGCCAGGACATCCCATGATTTCGATAAAGTGGTAATTTGCTTCACCAGATTTTACTTTATCTAACAGGATCTTAGCGTTGCCGAGACCGGAAGCGATTGCAACCTTAACGTCCATACCAGCTACGTTGTAAGAAGCTTCTTTGATGCCGTCTACACCACGAACATCTACAAAATCAAGGTTCTGCAGAGTTTCGCCTGTCAGTTCTTCAACTGCGGTTCTCAGAGCTGCTTCCATAACACCACCGGTTGCACCGAAGATAACAGCTGCGCCAGTACCTTCGCCTAACGGATCGTCAAAGCCTTCTTCAGGCAGTTTTGCAAAATCAAGACCAGCTTTCTTGATCATACGAGCAAGTTCTCTTGTGGTGATCGAGATATCTACATCAGGAACACCTGCTGCATCTTCATCATCACGACCGATTTCGAACTTCTTAGCGGTACAAGGCATTACGCTGACGCTAACGATGTTCTTCGGATCCAGACCCATCTTTTCTGCGTAATAAGTCTTCAGAACAGCACCAAACATCTGCTGAGGAGACTTGCAGGAAGACAGATTGTCTGTCATATCAGGGAAATAATGTTCGCAGTATTTGATCCATCCGGGTGAGCAGGAAGTAATCAGAGGCAATGTGCCGCCGTTCTTTACTCGATCCAGGAATTCATGAGCTTCTTCCATGATTGTTAAGTCAGCGGAGAAGTTGGTGTCAAATACTTTATCAAAGCCCAGACGACGAAGTGCTGCTGCCATCTGACCCTGTACGGGAGTGCCCATTTCATAGCCAAATTCTTCACCCAGAGCTGCACGTACAGCCGGAGCTACCTGAACTGCTACAAACTTGGTAGGATCGTTGATTGCATCCAGAACTTTCTGTGTATGATCTTTTTCATAAATAGCGCCTACAGGACATACAGCGATACACTGACCACAGGATACGCAGCTTGTTTCGCCCAGACCCATTTCGAATGCGGAACCGATGAAGGTTTTGAAACCACGTTCGTTTGCGCCGATTACGCCGATACCCTGTACTTTATCACAGACAGCGGTACATCTACGGCAAAGGATACATTTATTGTTGTCACGAACCATATGAGCTGCACTAGTATCCAGTTCATATTTG
This sequence comes from uncultured Lachnospiraceae bacterium, assembly GCA_964613155.1. Taxonomy (GTDB): domain Bacteria; phylum Bacillota; class Clostridia; order Lachnospirales; family Lachnospiraceae; genus TWA4. Next base: position 1,728 of record CAZTHP010000017.1, read on the forward strand.
ATCGTTGTGCCATCGTAGTAAGATTCATCGTCAACGCCCAGCTCTTTACACAGAGTCTGCAGTTCACAATTGTTGCTGCGTACACATGACAGACATTTTCTTTCATGGTTAGACAGCATCAGCTGCAGAGTTTTCTTTCTGGATTCCTGAACAGCGGGAGTATTGGTAAATACTTCCATACCAGGGTTGATCGGATATACGCAGGCAGCAACTAAGCTTTTTGCGCCTTTTACTTCTACAACACACATACGGCATGCGCCGATTTCGTTGATATCTTTTAAATAGCAAAGTGTAGGAATTTCAATACCGGCATATCTTGCTGCTTCAAGAATCGTAGAGCCAGCAGGAGCAGATACTTCCACACCATTAATTTTGATTGTAATGTTTTCCATAATCAGTCTCCCCTCCCCTTATTTCTTTACAATAGCGTTCTTCTTACACTTGGAAGCACATACGCCGCACTTGATACACTTGTTAACGTCAATAACGTGAGGTTTCTTCTTCTCACCAGTAATTGCGCTAACAGGACAATTCTTAGCACACAGCGTACAGCCGATACATTTTTCTTCGTCGATTTCATAATGCAGCAGGCTCTTACATACGCCAGCAGGACATTTCTTATCAACTACGTGAGCAATGTATTCGTCTTCGAAGAACTTCAAAGTAGACAGAACCGGGTTGGAAGCTGTCTGACCCAAAGCACACAGTGAGCTGGATTTCAGATGGTAGCAAAGTTCTTTGATCTTTTCAAGACCAGCCAGATCACACTTACCTTCTGTAATAGAAGTCAGCATTTCAAGCAGTCTTCTGGTACCGATACGGCAAGGTGTACATTTACCGCAAGATTCATCAACGGTGAATTCCAGGAAGAATTTTGCGATATCAACCATACAGTCATCTTCATCCAGAACGATCAGACCACCAGAACCCATCATAGAACCGATTGCGATCAGGTTATCATAATCGATTTCTACGTCAAAGTTTGCAGCAGGGATACATCCGCCGGAAGGACCACCGGTCTGAGCAGCTTTAAACTTCTTGCCATTGGGGATACCGCCGCCGATTTCTTCAACGATTTCACGCAGGGTTGTACCCATAGGAATTTCTACCAGACCTACGTTGTTAACCTTACCACCAAGAGCGAATACCTTGGTACCAGGAGATGTCTTAGTACCCATGGAAGCAAACCCTTTGCCGCCATTTAAGATGATCTGAGCGATATGTGCATATGTTTCAACGTTATTTAATACAGTAGGAGCATCGAACAGACCTTTTACAGCAGGGAAAGGAGGACGAGGACGAGGCTCGCCACGGTTACCTTCGATAGAGGTCATCAGCGCGGTTTCTTCACCACATACGAATGCACCAGCACCAAGTCTTAAACCAACACGGAATGAGAAGCCAGTTCCAAAAATGTTGTCACCCAGTACGCCGTATTCTTCTGCCTGTTTGATTGCGATTTCCAGACGTTCTACTGCGATCGGATATTCAGCACGAACATAAATATAACCCTGGTTTGCGCCAATTGCGTAACCAGCGATTGCCATAGCTTCCAGTACTACATGAGGATCGCCTTCCAATACGGAACGGTCCATGAATGCACCGGGGTCACCTTCATCGGCGTTACATGCAACGTATTTCTGAGTTCCGGGTTCTCCGCCCATTGCGAATAACCATTTTCTGCCGGTAGGGAATCCACCGCCGCCACGGCCACGAAGTCCGGATTCCATAATGCAGTCTACAACTTCTTTCTGAGACATGCTTGTCAGAACTTTACCTAATGCCTGATAACCATCTCTGCCGATGTATTCTTCGATATTTTCAGGATTGATCACACCACAGTTTCTCAGAGCAATACGTTTCTGCTTTCTGTAGAAAGGTGTTTCATGCATAGAAATGATACCTTCATCGGTAACAGTTTCTTTGTACAGATATTTGGTAACAACATTGCCTTTTACCAGATGTTCTGCAACGATTTCTTCTACATGCTCTAATTCCATGTTGGAATAGAATGCAGCTTCGGGATAGATGATCATGATCGGACCTAATGAACACAGACCATGACATCCAGTTCTTACTACACAAACTTTATCTTTTAAACCGGCTTTTTCGATTTCTTCTTCCAGTTTAGCAGCGATCTTCAAACTTCCTGAGGAAGTACATCCGGTACCTGCACATACCAGTACATGACGTTCATACTGGCCAGCTTTCTTTTCTACGCCTTTTTCTTCGGATCTAAATCCAACGAGGTCAGCCATTTTGTCTCTTATGGCATTTAATTCTTCAAGAGATTTCATTACGGTCCTCCTCCTATTTATACTGTTCTAAAATCTTTTCTACATCATCCGGTACCAAACGGCCATGAACATCATCATTAACCATTAAAACGGGTGCAAGACCACAAGCACCTACACAACGGCAGGATTCCAGTGAAAACTTGCCATCGGGTGTACATTCGCCTTCCTTCAGGCCCAGAACTTCCTGAAGTTTTTCGTAAACCTTACCGGAACCTTTAACGTAGCAAGCAGTACCAAGACAGACAGAAATTCTGTATTTGCCCTTAGGCTGCAGTGCAAACTGCGCATAGAATGTTGCTACACCATAAATTTTCTCCATAGGGATACCGGTGTTGTCTGAAATAATCTTCTGAACTTCGATAGGAAGATATCCATAAATATCCTGTGCTTTCTGCATGATCGGCATTAAAGCGCCTTTTGTGCCTTTAAGTTCAGCAATTACCTTTAACAGTTCCCCTTCCTGTTCTTTTGTCCCTGTAAAAGGAACAGTTGCTTTTTGAGCCATTACTCTACCTCCTTATTAAATTTTAAAAACCACCACAAAAATCAACTTCGAGCCCGTACTCTCACGTTAACCTTTTGTCATTTTGCATAATTATATCACTTTTTTTCAGGCTTTACCAGCATTTTTGGACAGTGCTGTTCTTGTCGTTTTTTCATGTTCTGATACCAGAAAACAGAAAAAGCTTCCTGTTTTGTATAATCCTCACAACCCACCGTCATCTTCCCCGTTGTTTTTCATAGGATTTTTACTTCTTTTTTTGCGATTTTTTATCATTTTTACCTTTTCCATAATTTTTTCAAATTTTAACGCTTTTATTTTCATATAACTCTCCCAAAATCTTCAAATAGAACCGTTACTTCCTATACTAATGTCCCAGTTCTGTTGTTGGGTGCTGGAAAACATTTCCATACTTTTGTATAATAGAACAAAAACGGATTCCCCATGTCCGTTTAGAGAGGAATTTTTCAGATGAAAGTAATCGAAATCAATGCACCTTCCTGTCTTGCCTGTACTCGCTGTCTGCGCAAATGTGAAGTGAAAGCAATTCAGCTGGTCAATCATACTGCTGAAATCAATGATGAACTGTGTATCCTTTGCGGTACCTGTATTGATGCCTGCCATCATAACGCTAAATTTTATTTAAGTGATGCGTTCAAAGTGCGAAGCTGGCTGGAAGGCGGCAGAAAAATGGTGCTCTCCCTAGCCCCCTCCTATATGGGTGCCTTCCCCGGCATTCAGGCGGGACAGCTGATCACAGCATTTCGCAAAGTTGGTTTTCAGGCGGTTCACGAAACAGCGGAGGCTGCTGCTGTTGTTACAGAAGAATACGTCCGTCTTGCCCAGAGCGGTACAATGAAAAATATCATTACCTCCTGCTGCCCAGCCGTCAATTCACTGATTGAAATCTATTACCCTGATCTGCTTCCGTATCTGGCACCTGCCGCTTCTCCCATGATTGCGCACGGTCGTTACCTCAAAAAGCTCTATGGACCGGATACGTTAGTTATTTTTGCCGGTCCCTGTATTGCGAAAAAGGGCGAAGCTTATCTAGAAGAAAATAATCACGTGATCGATGGTGTTTTAACCTTTGAAGAACTGCTGCATTTTATGGAACGCCTGGGGGTAGATCCTAGGGAATGCGAAGAATCCTTACCGGATAACCCTTCTCCGGGTATCAATCGCCTCTATCCCTCTGCCGGCGGAATCATTTACGCACTGCGCAATGAGCCGAATTTCCCCGATCAGGAGTACATGAGCTTCCATATTAGTACGATCAGCAACTGTAAAAATGTTTTGCAGGAGCTGCGGGATGGATTTCACACCAATTGTGTGATCGAGATGAGTGCCTGCCCCGGCGGATGTGTCAACGGTCCCGCTCGTCCAGAAGGCAGTTCCGGCTACAAAAACAGTCTGCGCATCAAAAAGCAGACCTCACGTACCAGCGTTCCCCCGGAACAGATTCAGAACTTTTTAAAACAGACAGCCGTTGTCAGCTGCTATTTAGACAAATCCCCTGACCTACCGACTCCTTCGGAAGAAGAAATTCAGGCGATGATGAAAACAATGGGCAAATTAAACAAATGGGATGAACTGGACTGCGGTGCCTGCGGTTATCCCACCTGTCGTGACAATGCGATTGCCTCCTGTCAGGGACGTTCCTCTTACGATCGCTGCATCCATTATCTGCATGCAAAAGCTTCATCACTGGCCAATATGGTACTGGAATCTACCCCGAACATGGTTATGATCATCGGCGGTGACTTAACTATCCAAGAATTTTCCGCTTCCTGCGAGAAAAAATTTCACATCAGCCGTGCAGAAGCCATCGGCAAAGATCTCATGGAGCTGATCGACGACACGGATTATGCCTGGGCACTCGAAACCAAGCAGAACCTGCGCGGTAAAACGGTGGAATTAACAGGATACGATACATATGTTCAGCAAAATATCACTTATTTAGCAAATGAACATGCCCTTTTGGTAATCCTCATCGACGTAACTGCACAAAAACACAAAGAAGATGAAGATTATTTCCAGAAAATGGAAATTGTAGAGCTTGCGCAAAATATTATCGACAAGCAGATGATGTCTGCGCAAATGATCGCCGGATTGCTCGGTGAGACAACAGCGGAAACAAAGATAACCCTCAACAAACTGTGTAAATCCCTGCTTGGGGAAGAAAGTAGTGATAATTAATGTATATTGATATGGATTACCGCAGCCTGAATCATACCGGAGAAGAATTATGCGGTGATAAGGTCGAAATGGTCGTAACGGAACATTCTCATATTCTGATTCTAGCAGATGGAATGGGAAGCGGCGTCAAAGCCAATATTTTATCGAGCCTCACTTCCCGTATCTTAGCGACTATGTTCCGGGAAGGTGCTTCGATCGACGAATGTTTATCTACGATTTTAGCAACCCTTCCCATTTGTCAGGAACGCCATGTCGCTTACTGTACCTTTACTGTACTCCAGGTCAATGACGATAACAGCGCTTATCTGGTAGAATACGAAAATCCCGACACAATTTTAATCCGCGGCGGCGAGATTACTGAGCTGGAACGGCAAAAACGAGTTATCGAAGGCAAAGAAATCCAGGAAGCCCGCTTTACCGTTCAGGATCAGGATGTTTTTGTTATTATGAGTGACGGCTGCCTGTACGCAAGCACCGGATTAAAGCTCAATATGAACTGGGACCGCAATAAACTGGCAAAAATCGCCAAAAATTCCGTCCGTTTTTCTCCGTATGCCAAACGAATCGCATTCGAAATCGTACAGGCCTGTGATGACCAGTACTGGGGACAACCCGGAGACGATACCACCGCAGCCGTTTTGCGCGTTTCGAAACCGCATACGTTAAAATTATTTACCGGTCCTCCGGTTCATCCCGAAGAAGACCAGCGTGTTGTTCGCTCGTTGATGGCAGATGACGAAAATGGCGAAGACTGCACCCGCATCGTCTGCGGCGGCACCAGTGCCCGCATCGTTTCACAGATTCTGGACAAACCCATCGAATCGGTTCGGCAGGATGCGCACCCGGAAGTTCCCCCTTACGACTCCATTGACGGAATCGACCTCGTAACAGAAGGCGCGCTGACCTTGAAAAAGACCATTGAAATCTTAAAGCCCTGCACCACAGAAACACCGCTTGATGAAACATTCTTTGAAACCCTCGATGAAGACAACGGTGCTGCTCTCCTGGCAACTGCTTTACTGGAAGACTGCTCTCATCTGGAGCTTCTCATGGGACAGGCGATTAATGAAGCCTACCAAAACCCAGAAATCTCCACTGACCTCTCTACGCGCAGCCATTTAATTAAGGAACTGATTGAAACCGTGAAAAAACTCGGCAAAACCGTTCATGTCGAATATTATTAGGACAAACCGGAAATTAATTTCGCCTTTTGCTGATGTGTCAGCTTTTTAATCGCCGCCTCCCGGCGCAAAGCTTCCCCTTTTTCCGCATACTCTTCGGAATACAGAAGCTTCACCGGCAGGCGGCTTCTTGTATACTTCGCCCCTTTCCCTTGATTATGAACGCGAACACGTTTTTCCAGATTGGTTGTCCAGCCTGTATAATAACTGCCATCTCCACAAAGTACAATATAAACATAATGAGCCATCTTTTGTTTCGATTCCCCTTTCTCACTTCTTTTCTCTGATTTTCAGCCTGCCCTTTTAAGCAAATTCTATGCCACTTTATTTTACCTATATACAGCTTTGTTTCTCGATCTATTGCAAACTTTTTCGATCTATCACTTGCTTTTTATCTATTGCCAGCTTCTCCGATCTATTACTTGTTTTTCCGATATGCTGCTTGCTTTTCCTACGATCATGTTTTCTTTCAAAAATCTGCAATTCCAAAAACCTCTATGTAATTTTTCAAAAATCTGCGATTTCGAAAATCATCATGTAATTTTTTTGAAAATCTGCATATACTATCACTACGAAGCGGTTTATCCCCTTTCTGCATGTTCATGCAGTTTTCATCCAGTTTCTGACTGCTGTTTTGATCGGATAAACGTTACGGCCAGCCGGCGGACCGTGCTTCATATACAGGGCTGCTGTTTGATTTCCTATTAAATAGCAGCCCGTTTTTTTCCTATTTTATAACCTGTTCTCACTATTGAACAGGTTACTTTCTTATCCTATATTCTATAAGTTATAAGTTATAAGCTATAATTTATATCCTATATTCTATAATCTCATAAACCCCTCTTTTTATTTTGTACATTATATTTCTTAAAATTATAGCATCTGCTCTCATTTTACAATTAAAAGTTTTTGTCCGGGCTTGAGTTCATCCGATGCCAGAGAATTTACCTCGCGGATGGAAGAAAGCGGGACATAAAATTTCCGGGCAATGCTCCATAATGTATCCTGCGGTTTTACCATATAACCCGTAATTCCCGGCAGATCTTCTATTTTCTCCGGTGAAACCGGGTGCATTTCAATCTGCGTGATCGCACGAAACTTCCTTTCTTTGCAGGAAAGAATGCAAAAACCTGCTAACAAACGGATTTCCGCTTCATCTGCACCGGAGAGAGCTGCATGAACCTGCTCGGCCAGGCTGGTAATCTGAAGCTGCAGGCCATTTTCCAAGCCATTTTCCAAACCTTCTGCTGGCATCTGAACAGTATACGTAAAAGGATAATCCTGATGGCGCGCATCAAAAGGATTTTCCGGATCTGCCTGCTGATACAAAAGGTCAATCGAAATAATTCCTTCTAAAACCAGTCCGCCGTCACCGGGATAATACTCCTCCACCTTAACGTCTGCTCTGGTATGGATTACCTGTATCAGCGGTTTCTGCGCATGAAGCGGCATCGTCACGTTCATTTTCATCCGGCTGTCATTGCTGCCTTCCAGTGTCGTCATCCAGATTTCCGGTTTTGTAATAGAAAATTCCATTTCTGGCACATAAACATCTTCCAGAAGCTCAATCTGCTGTTCCGCAAACAGCATCAGATCACACTGCAATACAGCCTCCACCGCAATCTCGCGCATTTCTCCATCCTCATCCTCCTGAATCGAAAGCTCCGTATGCGCTAGCTGTACACAGGAAGCAGAAAGCATCAAATCAGCGGATTGAGCTGCTTCCACTTCTCCTTTTATTGGAAGCTGCCGCTCCACCCATTGCAGCGGCATATGTTCATCTGCACAGCGATACAGCAAAAAGACTGATAACTCCCCTTCAAACGACAGTCTGCCATTTTCCGATCGTGTTTTCACATTGCAAAGGCAGCTATCCTGGAAAATAATCCGCTCCGCATCGGGACTTCCACCCGGCAAGGAAAAGACCTCCCGCACGCGAATAGTATCTTTTCCGCACAATTTCAAGCCTGCAAATTGCTCTGTCCGCGTTAAAATTTCCGTTTCGGTCGGTTCCTGCACTCCGACTGCCGCCCAAACATCTGCCATTCGCGCCGGATATAAGGAAAATGTCACCACCGCTTTCACATTCATTTTACGGGAATGAATCATCTGCGCGCGCAGATCTTCCATTTCCCAAAGGACAGTCACCAAATCCCCCTCCTGTCCACCCTCATAATTGACCATTTCCTCAAATGCAAAATCCCCTTTAATACAGGAAAGTGCTCCCTGATCTTCGCTGGAATACAAAACTGAAAACTCCAAATGCCCGGTCAGGCGAATTTTATTTCCCAACACCCGCATTTCCTCCAGGCGAACATGCCCCGTCTGCATGATAATCGCCCGTATATCAGCATTTTGATCGGAAACATTGATATCATCATCAAATGTAAGCTGGGTAATGAGCTTTTTTCCACGCATTCCACAGGATACCATTTTTTGCAGCAATTCCATAACTTCACCATCTTCCTTCTTTATTCTGATTCTAATTAAACCGCATGATTCCCTTTCCCAAAAATCAGGATTTTTTATCCTACTGAAAATAAATTGTTTTGTCCATTTTCTGCATCTTGATCACGATCCAGGGGGCTGCCGTGTCATCCTGCACATTCGTTGTTTCCTCTGGAAGCGGTCCTTGCAGTTCCGTGTCCAGATAAATCACATCCTCTGCTAAATACAGATCCAAAATCTGGATACTGTAACCGCCCGTTTCCTGCTGACCATACCCCACTACCAGATAGAGATCCTCGCCCTCGGAAAAACTCAGCCGAAACTCTGTTTCTTTCCGTTCCTCAATCAAATCCAGCAATTCCTTTGGTACATCTTCCTCCGGTACGACCACATACTCAATTTCTCCTGTTTTTTCCGGCTTACTCTCCTTTCCGCATGCCCAGAAAAGAAATCCGACTGCACTCAGCATCAGCAAAAGAATGCCCGCTTTCGCTGCATAAACTGCAATTTTTCGCATAACCCTCCCCTTTTTTCGCCAGGTTGTTCCCTGTTTGTTTCCCTATATTCTATTGTTTCACAAAGATAATTATGTTAAAATCAAATAGAAAACACTTAAAGGAGATTTTTTTATGGAAAAGCATTCCGCGCTGATTCAGGAAATGATAAAATATTACGCTGGTTTTCCGAAACAAATCCAGCATTTTATGAAAGTTTACAGCTTTTCGTCTCTGATCGCTGACTGCGAAAATGTAGATGAAACCACTCGCTTTATTTTAGAAACTGCCGCAATTGTTCATGATATTGGCATCAAAACCTGCCAGGAGAAATATGGAAGCTGCGATGGAAAGCAGCAGGAAGAAGAAGGCCCCGACATCGCACGCCCTCTGCTGGCAAAATTAAGCTATGACCCGCCGGTAGTCGATCGTGTATGCTGGCTGATCGCACATCACCACACATATGACCCCATCGACGGTTTCGATCACCAAATCCTGGTCGAAGCCGATTTTCTGGTAAATCTTTACGAAGATCAAATTTCAGATGAAGGCATCCAATCCGCCTGCAAACATATTTTCCGAACTTCAACCGGTATCCAGCTGTGTCAAACCATGTTTGCTTCCGCTCATAAAGAAGAATTCAAGCCAGATCGGGACTATCTTGTTAATCTTGGTGCTGCATCCGGCTTCACCTGTACCGCAGTTATCGATACCGATCAAATCGTCTTTAATCCCGACTTCCGCATTTGCTGTGAAGATAATTCCTGCGGCAAATATGGCGTAAATTATACCTGCCCGCCGGACTGCGGCACGACCGAAGAAATGCGGCAGCGAGTTCTGGCACATAAATATGCCATCGTTTTCCAAACAATGTGGGAAATCCCCGATACCGAAGATGCCGCGATGATTAAAAAATGCAAAGGGAAACACAATTCCATGGTGCGTAAATTCATCGCAGATCTCGATCCCTTATACAGCGGCGGCTTTATGATCGCTGCCAGCGGATGCAGTCTTTGTGACGAATGCGCCATCGTTCGTGGAGAACCCTGTCTTTTCCCGGACAAAGCCGCTTCCTGCGCTTCCGCCTACTGCATTTATGTAGAAGAATTAGCAAACCGATGCGGTATGGACTATCACTGCGGACATGGAATCACCGCATTTTTCGGATTGTACGTATTTGGCTGAACAATAAGCCGATCCTGCAAGTAGGGCAAATGCCCTACTTGTTTTTATACCGCATGTTCCCTTCTACCCTGCTCTTTCTGCCTACATTTTCTGTCTACGCTTTCTACCTACACTTTCTCCATCCACCTTACTTTTATCCCTCAGAAAGCTGCTTCCAATCCTGCATTTGTTCCAAAAATTGCTGCCGGTATTCTTCCTGTCGAATAAAATTCTGCAATTTGATCACATTTTTCTCCGGCATCCACGCTTTATTGGACTGTAGATAAAAATTCAACTGTTTCCAATATTTTTCTGGGAATAAAAATAGACAGTACAGCAATTGCCGATCATTTTTTGTAACAGGACAAATTTGCTGATAAAAATCCAGCAATTTCCTCGCTAACTGCCAGTTCCAACTATGTTTTTCCATACATTTCCGAAGAAATAAATACAAATCCGTAATCTGATCGCCAAAATGAAAACGACTGCTTTGACAAATCCACGTTTCCTTCCGCCCAAAAATCAGATTGTGATGATGAAAATCACCGTGGCAAATATAACGCTCCTGTTCTGCTGGAAAATTAACCGCCAAATCAAGCGCATTTTGTGCCTGTTTCAAAAAATACGGTGTTTCCTTCATAATCATCTGCTCAAACACATTTTTATTGCGCCGCTTTCGAACATAAGAATAGACCCTCGACATTTCCTTTTTACGCCGATTCCATAAAGCTTCATACGATTCCTGCTCTGCCAGTCCATCTTCCTTGATTCCTCTTAAAATCTGATGCATACACGCAGCGGCACGAACACTCTCACGCAAATTTTCCGCATTTTTTACATCACATTCCTCTCCCTCCGTCCAGCGTTTTAAGATAAATTTTCTTCCGCGTTCATCCTCCGTCAACAACTGTCCCTCCCGATTTCGAACGCCTATATCCATGCGAAGCCGATTTTTGCCTCCCGCACAATTCCAAATATGAGAAAGACCCATTTCCTCCGCCCGCGTGCAAATACGATTCTCCAGATTCAGCCGTTCTTCTCCGGAATGGCTCTCTTTCCACAGAAATAACCCCTCCTGTGCTGTGCACAGCCATCCACCGCGCACTTTTCTAATAGTTTTCACGGTCAGATCATACTTCTCCAACATCACAGTATCACGGTCATACATAAAAAAATCCCCTCCTTGTAAAAGTCGGTTATTCCGCACTTTGTACATCATATGAGGGGATTTATTCTTTCATGATGATTTCTGTTTTCCGTACCCGGATAATCTTTTCTATTTCCAGACAATTTATAATCGATTAAGTTCTTTACAGCTGCTCTGCATTGAATTTAAGACCGGTTTGGTTTTTACAACGACTTTGCACTGAATTTAAGACCGATTTAGTTCTTTTACTGTGACTCTGCATTGAATCCAAAATCGGCTCGATTCTTTTACTGCGACTCGGCACCAAATTCAAAATCGGTTTGGTTTTTTACAACAACTTTGCACCAAATTCAAGGTCGGCTCTGCTGCCAGCGCTCCAACAAGCGTTCTTTTTGATTATCTTCCGGATGCTCCAGCACATGCTGCAGCAATTCTTCCAGCACAGCTCCCATTTCTTTTCCCGGCTTCATGCCCGCCTGGATCAGATCTTTTCCTGTAACAGCCAATGTTTTCAAAGAAACACACTGTCCCTGCGCTAAAATTTCCCGATAGATTCCTTCCACCTGTTCCAGCTGCTGGAAAACGGCTTCTGTGACTTCCGCTTTTTTTCCACTTGCATCTGCCCGCTGAAATGCTAACAGATCCGCAAATAAGTCTTCTCCGACTTTATTCATCGCTTTTCGCACCGCAACCATATTGGGTTCCACGCGATAATCGTGAAAACGGATCAAACGACAGGTTCGATTTAAATTTTCATTATCAAATTTCAGCCGCCGCAGTACATTTTTTGCAATCTGTTCACTTTTTTCTGCATGGCCATAAAAATGATCCCGTCCCGTTTCATCTGTCGTTTTCTTCTCCGGTTTTCCCAAATCATGCAGCAGCCCAGTCAAACGCAGTGGAAGTTTAGCCGGTGTATGCTCCAGCACTTTTAAAGTATGCTCTCCCACTGAATAACAATGATACGGACTATTTTGTTCACATGCCATCGCCTTTTCAAATTCTGGCAGAACAACCTTGGTAATTCCCGTATCATACAGCAAGCGGAACCAGGAAGGATTTGGTGACATCAGCAATTTCACCAATTCTACCTGAACGCGCTCGGCACTGACTTTCTTTAAATTCGGCACTAATTTGCCAATCGCTTCCCAAGTTCCCTGTTCGATCGTAAAGCCCAGCTGCGCCGCAAAACGCACGGCACGCATAATCCGCAGTGCATCTTCCTGAAATCGTTCTTCTGCACTTCCTACACAACGGATCACACCAGCTTTTAAATCCTCCTGACCGCCGAAAACATCGACAAGACCTTTTGCCGGACTATAAGCCATCGCATTGATCGTAAAATCCCGCCGCCGCAGATCTTCCCGCAGATCCGGCGTAAACTGCACTTCCTTTGGATGTCGTCCGTCTTCATATTCTCCATCAATCCGATAAGTAGTAACTTCAAAGCCAATACGATCTTCCAAAACGGTCACGGTGCCATGCTGAATGCCTGTATCCACCGTTCGCTTAAAAATAGCTTTTACCTGTTCCGGCTTTGCGGATGTCGTGATATCCCAATCATTTGGCTCACGTCCCAGGAGTACATCCCGTACACAGCCGCCAACCGCATATGCTTCATAACCATATTTTTCCAGGCGGTTAATAATAAACGCTGCCTGCTTCGGTATTTTTATTTCCATATGTTATCCCATACTTCCTTTCCTGTACGATTATACCCAATCCCTTCCTCTTACGCAAGAAAAGAAGCAGAAAAAACCGGCAACCCTCCTGTCAAAAAACAAGACTGCAATCGTGAAGTGTACATTTTTATATAAAAAACAGCTCCCTTTGACAGCTGTGGGAAGCGAATCCCTCTCTCACTGTCAAAAGGAGCCATTTTTTGATAAAAGAGCCATTTCTTTTATCAATGTATCAAGAAATCATTTTCTTTTCCCTAGTATGCTTTTCCCCAGTAAACCATCTTCTTCGCAGGTTTTCCGCAAACAGGACACACATCTGTGATCTGTTCCTGTTCAAAAGGCATACATCTGGATGTTGCGGTCGTATCTTCTTTGATCTTTAATTCACATGCCAGATCTCCGCACCACATCATCTTGATAAATCCAGGTTTCTTTTCTACATTTTCCTTGAATTCTTCATACGTCTTTGCTTCGGAAATATGTGCATTCAGATGTGCTTTTGCACGTTCCAGCATATCATTCTGCATCTGTTCCAGTGTTTCCCCAATCTTAACATTCAGTTCATCCAGTGCAACAACCTGTTTTTCTCTGGTGTCACGACGAACAATTACAGCCTGACCTGCTTCGATATCTTTCGGTCCAATTTCCACACGAAGGGGAATACCGCGGATTTCCTGTTCGCTGAATTTCCATCCAGGGCTCTTGTCAGAATCATCCACTTTTACTTTATAACCTGCCTGAATCAAGCTGCTTTTCAGTTCATAAGCCTTATCCAGAACACCTTCTTTATGCTGTGCGATTGGAACGATCGTAACCTGAACGGGTGCAATTCTCGGAGGCAGTACCAGACCGCTGTCATCACCATGAACCATGATGATCGCACCAATAATACGGGTAGACATACCCCAGGAAGTCTGGTGAACATACTGTAATTTATTTTCCTTATCAGAATACTGAATATCAAATGCCCGCGCAAATCCGTCACCGAAATTGTGGCTGGTACCGGACTGCAGTGCTTTTCCGTCGTGCATCAGTGCTTCAATTGTATAAGTAGATTCTGCACCGGCAAATTTTTCCTTATCAGTTTTCTGACCTTTGATAACAGGGATTGCCAGATATTTTTCACAGAAATCTGCATAAATGTTCAGCATCTGAATAGTTCTTGCTTCTGCTTCTTCTGCGGTTGCATGTGCAGTGTGACCTTCCTGCCATAAAAATTCTGCAGAACGTAAGAAGGGTCTTGTTGTCTTTTCCCATCTTACAACGGAACACCACTGGTTATACAGCTTCGGCAGATCTCTGTGAGACTGAATGATCTTGGAATAGAAATCACAGAACAAAGTTTCAGAAGTAGGACGTACACATAATCTTTCTTCTAATTTATTCATACCGCCATGTGTTACCCATGCAACTTCCGGAGCAAAACCTTCTACATGATCTTTTTCCTTCTGCAGCAGACTTTCCGGGATAAACATCGGCATGTAAACATTTTCTACACCGGTTTCTTTAAACATCGCATCCAGATTTTTCTGAATATTTTCCCAGATTGCATAACCATTTGGACGTAAGATCATACATCCACGCACATTAGAATACTCAATTAATTCTGCTCTTTTTACTACATCCGTATACCACTGAGCAAAATCATCTGCCATAGGGGTAATGGCCTCTACAAATTTCTTTTCTTTTGCCATTTTTACAATTCTCCTTTAACTAAATGAGAGGAAACAAAAACGCCGACTTCATCTCGTCCCATAGGGACCGAATGAAATCGGCGGTACCACCCTGATTAAAAACTTCCTTAAATTCAAAACTCATTACGCAGAGCATAAGGAAATCCTTCTCTCAATCTCCGTTAACGCCGGATCACGCTGCGGTTTGCCGCAGAACTCAAAGGGCAGGTTCAACAAGATTTTCTGTGATATCTCACAGCACTGTTTTCACAGGATATCTTCTCTGAACAGAAAATGGCTCGCTTACTATTCCTCGTCATCGTTACATTCTATATTATGATCGGAATGCCTCAAAAAAGCTCCGATTCACTTTATTGTATGAGAAAAGATATCGTTTGTCAAGAGTGCAAATTTTCCGACGAAATGGCAAAATGGTAACACCCCGTAATCCACAAAATAATCAAAAGTGCCAATGGTCCCAGCAAAAATCCAGCCCCGCCAAATAATTTCAGTCCCACATAAACAGAAGCCAAAAACTCAAATGCTGTAATCCCCATACACTTTCCCATTAAACCATTTTCCATAAACTCCCGCACCAAATAGCAGATGAGATACAGAATTAAAAGCGCAATTCCTCTGCCCGGATGATGATTTAAAAATTCCCAGATCATCCACGGAAGATAAATCGTACCGGTTCCAAAAATCGGAAGAATATCCACAAAGCCAATCACAATTCCCAGCAGTAATGCATACGAAAATCCACATATCCACAATCCGAACACGCTGATTACTGTTGTAATCAACATGATCAACCCCTGAACACGCAGCCATTTTCCACAAACTTTTCGTAAAAACAGTCCGAAATCCACAATTTCCTTATAAAATGAACAAGTTGTCAACCGTTGGTGAAGCCGTTCCATTTCTTCCACGGCTAAGACACTCGCTATAAAAAACACAAAAAGTGCTGTAAAAAAACAGCCAAACCAGCGAATCAAGCCTGGTGTATGCGCCATACAATAACCGATACATCGTTCCCAGGTTAGATACTGCTCGACCTGCTGCAGCATGTTCGCTGCCACTTCGGTGCAATCGATTCCTAAAAGAATCAGCTTTCCGGTTTCTTCTTCCACCAATCGACTGAAAATATCCTGCTCCTGGAAATCTTGAAGCAGCCCTCGAAATTCCCTGAGCAAAAGACCGCCCACACAATTGAATCCCCATACGATTCCGCCTAAAAGCAAAGCCAGTACGAAAACGGCTGCGATACTTTCTTTCAAATGAAAATACTGCCGGAAAATACACACCAGCGGCCGGATGAAAAGCGCAACAAAAAAAGCCAGAAGAAAGGGCAAAATTAACGGCAGCACAAAACGAAACAAAAGATATACACCTAATGTTGTTCCTGCTGCGATTAAAATTTTCTTCTGACTTTCCCATAATTCCTGCCGCATAAAATCCCCCTGCCTTTTCCCAATCTGATCTTGCCTGATGCATCATGCTGCTGTCAGCAATTTCACTATCATTATGTCCCGACAAGGATTTTTTACACGACTTTTTAGAAATTCTTATTGTTTACAAGCGTTTTTTATTCCCGCTGGAAATTTAACTTTTATATTGTATCGATGTATTATGCGGCTTTTTTGTAACTTAACACAATGAACGTGTTTTACAATTATACTTTAAAGCGATAGCCAACTCCCCAGATGGTTTCAATGTACTGCGGCTTGGCTGTATTAAATTCGATTTTTTCGCGAATCTTCTTGATATGTACCGTAACAGTTGCGATATCTCCCACTGATTCCATATCCCAGATTTTTTTAAACAGTTCTTCCTTCGAATATACATGATTGGGATTCTGCGCTAAAAAGGAAAGCAAATCAAATTCCTTTGTTGTAAACTGCTTTTCTGCGCCATTTACATAAACCCGGCGAGCAGTCTTATCAATACGAAGACCTCGAATCTCAATCACTTCATTCTGTGGTATGGAACTTCCGATCAAACGCTCGTAACGAGCCAGATGAGCTTTCACTCTGGCAACCAGCTCACTAGGGCTAAATGGCTTCGTAATATAATCATCTGCGCCAAGACCCAGGCCGCGAATCTTATCAATATCGTCTTTTTTGGCAGATACCATTAAAATCGGTGTATTCTTCTCTCTGCGGATTCGTTTGCAGATTTCAAATCCATCGATTTCCGGCAGCATCAAATCTAAAATATAAAGATCAAATTCTTCACTCAACGCCCGTACCAGACCGTTCGTTCCATTATTTTCAATTTCCACATCAAATCCACTTAGCTCCAGATAATCCTTTTCCAGCTCTGCAATCGATTCTTCATCTTCTATAATTAATAATCTACTCACTGTAAACCTCCTGATATTTTCTCAAGGCCAAATGCATGACTGTTCCTGTACCTTCTTTACTGCTGGCCCAAATCTGACCATCATGATCTTCAATGATCTTTCGTACGATCGATAACCCGATACCGCTGCCTCCTTTTAAAGAATTTCTCGCTTTATCGGTTCGATAAAACCGATCAAAAATATAAGGCAGATCTTTACCGGCGATTCCTTTCCCATTATCTTCAATTTCAATCTGAACAAAATCTCCGACATCTTTAATCCTCATATTAATAATGCCCCTCCTTTTGTCCATATATTTAATGGAATTACTGATAATATTATTGATTACACGCTTCATCTGCTCGACATCTGCAATAATCTGGACATCCATATCACAGAAATTCATATATTGCAGTTCAATTCCCTTTTCTTCCAATTCTAATTGCAGTTCATCACAGCAGTCTTCAAAATACGCTGCCACGTTGATCGGTGCAAAATTATAGGGAATCTTGTTTGTATCAATCTTTGAATAAAAGGTCAGTTCGTCGATCAGGCGATCCATATCATTTGCCTTATTATAAATCGTGCGAATATATTTGTCCAGTTTGTCCGGTGAAGATGCTACACCATCCATGATCCCTTCTACATAACCTTTAATCGCCGTGATCGGTGTCTTGAGATCATGTGAAATATTGCTAAGAAGCTCTTTATTATCCTCATCATAGTGGATTTTATCCTCGGAATTTTGTTTCAGCCTGCGGCGCATCTCCTCAAAATCCATACAAAGCTGACTGATCTCATCTTCACCTGTCACCTGCAGTTCATAGTCCAGATTTCCATCCCGGATCGCGCGAGTAGCCTTTTGCAGCTTATTGATGGGAATCAAAACAGAGCCATAAATCCAGATAATCAACAAAATGGCGGTAAACAGCATAATAATGATGACGCTGACAGCCAGTTCCATATACATCCCTTTCATCTGACTCAGATTTCGAATTGGCGTGATTACAAATGCCGTTGCCTTCGTACCATCTTTAAATTCAAAATCATTCTGATTCATCAGGCAGTTGGTATCCATTCCCGTATAAATCCGCAGACTATTCCCCACTGTACTGGCACCGTAGCCCGGCAGCTGACTCAAAAGCTCTGCTGTATCTGTGGTTTTCTCCGTCTCATAACCAAAATATAAATACTTATCATCACTTCGTACAATTAAATCCGAATATTTCTCCCCCAGCTTCTCATCCAGCTGTTCCAGATAATCCAGATCCCGAAACCGCTCTGTATCCTCTGCCAGCGCAGCCTGCACAATATTGCTTGATTTCTCAGCCAAGGCATCGAACAACTCGATCGTATTATTCTCAAACATATTGACATTCTCCGTCTTGACACCATATGCCTGATGCAGCAAACGCAGCTGATATTGGTTCAAAAGCGCAACGCATAACGATACCAGACCAATCGGTACCAACAAAATGATCATAAACGCAACTGCAAGTCTATTCCGAAGCTTCACGCAACCTCATCCTTTCGTATCCTGTGATTCTTTCTTAAATAAAAAGTATAACACATCTGTGCAATAGATTGTGGGAAGAAAATCTAAACAATTCTGAATTTTTTCTAAACACAAAAATGCTTCCCCGCAGACAAGTGCTTTTATAGGATATCAAAAAGCTCCTGCCTTTGAGAAAGCATTCTTTCTGTTTCTATTTCTATATTAACAATTAAAACCTACTGTACGCCCAGATTCCCTGCAAGTTACTGTCTTATTTTCCTTCTGTTCGCCACTAATTTATAACTACATCGAAACCTATTGCAAGTTCTGATTCCCTGCAAACTCTGGCTATCTATGCTTTTTTCTGTGCAGCTTCAAATTCCGCTAAAATAGATGCATCCGGTTTTTCTGTTAAAAGGCTGACTGCGATATTTACTGCCAATGCGATTAAGAAGGCGGGCAGTAATTCATAAATATCCCATGCTCCACCCATTGGACGTACTGCATATTTCCAAACAAATACCATAATACCGCCTGCTGCCATACCAACCAGGGCACCATATTTGTTGCTTCGCTTCCAGAACAGTGCTAACAGCATAACCGGTCCAAATGCGGCACCAAATCCTGCCCATGCAAAGCTTACAATACCAAATACACTGCTCGAAGGATCTCTTGCTAAAAAGACACCAATCACACTGATCACAAGAACTGTCACACGCGCTACAATCACAGATGCTTTGTCACTGATTTTAATATGTAAGAAATCATTCAGCAGATTCTGCGATACACTGGAAGATGCTACTAAGAGCTGACTGTCTGCGGTTGACATCGTAGCAGCCAAAATTCCGGCCAGGATCACGCCAGCTAAAAGTGCAGCAATTACACCATTTTGGCTTAACAGATCTGCAATTTTAACAATAATCGTCTCGCTGTCACTTCCTTCCAATGTCACGATTGCACCTGCTTTGCTCATTCCCAGGCCAACTACACCGATAAAAACAGCAACTGACATGGAAATTACAACCCAAACTGTTGCGATACGACGGGATAAGGTCAGTTTATTTTCATCCTCAACTGCCATAAAACGTAACAGAATATGCGGCATACCAAAATAACCCAGCCCCCAGGCCATCGTGGAAAGGATGCGAATCCAACCATAACTGGATTTTGTTCCAGTCGAAACATCAAACACATGATTCATTGACAAATAACCCGGAAGGGATCTTGCATTTTCCATTACGGCATCCAGACCGCCTGCCTGTGAAATACCGAAAAATACAACCACGATCAACGCAATGGTCATAACAATACTTTGAATTAAATCCGTTGTAGAAGCTGCCAAAAAGCCGCCCAATGTCGTATAGCCAACAATTACGATCGCGCAGATGATCATCGCAGTCGTATAATTTACATGGAATAAACTTTGAAAAAGCTTACCACATGCAGCAAATCCACTTGCTGTATACGGTACAAAAAATACAACGATTACAATCGCCGCAATACAAGTCAGAATATTTTTATCATCATGATACCGTTTTGCAAAGAAATCCGGAATCGTGATCGCATCAATATTGTGGCTATAACGGCGGATTTTCTTTGAAACGATCAGCCAATTCACCCAGGTACCCAGACCCAGACCAACTGCCGTCCACGCAGCATCGCAAATACCGGATAAATACGCAACACCCGGCAGACCCATTAACAGCCAGCTGCTCATATCACTCGCTTCCGCACTCATAGCAGTTACAATCGGACCTAATTTACGTCCTCCAAGATAAAAATCATCGACTGTATTATTCTTTTTCGAACACCGAAGACCAATCCAGAGCATCAGTATCAGATAGCAAATAATAGCAATCATAATCACGACCGAAGATGTTACAATCATAAGAATTCTCCTCCATACATTTCCTTTTTTGCCTTTTTGCATATCTGCACTTCTAAAATCAGATTCAGTGAATTAACGCTGGAATCCGATAAAGTTATGCATTGTTATCTATCATAACATACTTTTGCTCAAAATTCTCCTTTTTTTCTAAAAAAAATATTCTTTTTTCTATTTTTATTCCGATTCTCATCTCAATTCCTTCGTATTCTCGTCCAAGTTTCCTTCGTATTCCATCCAAGCTCCCTCATATTCTCGTCTCAGTTCCTTCTCAATTTCCTATTTATACATCTTCCATACATTGTCTGTTCATGTTTCTGTTTACTTTCCCTATATCCGAACCCATTACCCGATCAACATCAGCATCAACGGAATCGTCAAAAGCGAAAGTAAGATAGAAATCCCCGTTCCCTGCGCTGCCAACGAAACATCTCCCGCATATTCCGAGCAAAGCATCGTTACATTTCCCGCTACGGGAAGCCCCACCAAAATAGTCGCAATTTTTGCAGCAATTCCATTTCCTACAAAAAAAGTGAAAATTCCATATACAATTGCCGGGTATAATGCCAGCTTCAAAAAGCACATCACATAAAAATCACGGCGAAGCAGACCTTTTCCCAAATCCACCATCGCCAGCTGAGAACCGATTACTACTAAGGCTAACGGCGTTGTAACCGCCCCCAAACTTTTCACGATTTCAGCAACAGAACCCGGCACTGGAATCCGAACTAGTAAGAGTACAAAAGCAATCAAAGAAGATACGATCCCCGGATTCCAAAACCGCGTATTTCTTTCATTTTCTTTGTCCGTTTTCTCCTCTAAATCTACTACCCACTCTCTGCGCAGTTTCCCTTCCAAATCCTCTCTCCGCTCTTTACTCCATTTCTTTCCTTCCCGATTTTTCGCTTGCCTCTCCGTTTTTTCCTGCAACCGACCGCTCTGTAAAATCCAGATTCCAACTGTAAAAATATGGAGATTAAAAACCATCATAAAAATAGCAGCATAAAACATATTTTCCTCTCCATATAAGCTCTGAATGATCGGAAAACCCATAAAACCAAGATTGCTGTAATTCAGCATCAGCTGCCAGGTCACATCCCAATGAAAAAACGATGCAATTGCCCAACTCAAAAGTGGAATCAACAGAAACACACCCACCGCCGCCAGTGCAGCACCCCAGATTTGTCTCCTCTCTACCATTCCCTGATTGATCGCAGAATTTAAAATAGTCGCAGGCAATGCAATTTTCAAAAGAAACGCTGAAAAACAACGATTTGCTGTTTCATTTAAAATCCCTGTTTTATTGGTAAAATATCCCACTGCGATTAATCCAAAAATCAAAATCATTTGATTGAGTAAACTACTATTCATCCCACGATATCCTTTCCCATTCCATCCTTATTTCACTTTAACATTGTTACTATTCTGTTCCCAATCAAAATTTCTATTCTTACTACTGCGAGTTTCTCAAGTTATCGCAGTATTCCTCAAATGCTTGTGCAAGCACAGCATTTTCATCGCTGCTCGCGTAAATCAAAAAAACAGCGGTTTGAATTTTTACTTCAAACCGCTGTTTCGCCTATTTTTTATCGTTGGGAAGTTTTAGCTCCAACATCCATTATTTCAGTTTTTATCGTCAAAAGATTTTAACTCCAACATCTATTATTTCAGTTTTTATCATCGAAAGATTTTAGCTCCAACATCCATTATTCTATTTTAACTTGAAAAAATTCAAAGAAACACCTTTTGAACCAGCACCATATAAAGAATTGTACCCGCACCAATACTCAGCAGAGTATTATTTTTCCATTTGTGAAGAATCACAATCCCTATAATGGCAATCAACTCTGGCAAGCCATGATAGACAGTGCCAATTGCATCTTTCAAACAATAAATAACGAGCAAGCCGATGACCGCATACGGCAGAACCGTCCCTAAATAAGAGATGCATTTCGGCGGTGTTTTACTTTCCGGAAAAATGAGAAATGGTAAAAATCTTGTCAGCATGGTTCCTATTACAACTGCCAAAATTGTAAGGATACTTTGCATTGTGGTCATTCTGATTCAGCCTCCCTTTTTTTTCGTACCAAAATAAAATAAAGAATAATCAATCCCATCGCCGGAATCATAAAATTTTCACTTCCAAAAATCAAAAGACATAAGAAAGAACATCCAAGACCGGCAAGAGCCGCACTATGCTCCTTTGCTTCCTTCCATTGATTCAGAAACATCACTACAAAAAGAGCCGTCATGACAAACTCAATTCCTGTTGTGTCAAAATGGATCACATAACCAAGTAAAGCTCCCAAGGTCGCTCCTGTCACCCAATAAATTTGATTCAGCAACGTCACAAAAAACATAAACCAACCTTTATCGACATCAGCTGGGGAAGCTGTGCAGTTGATGGAAAATGACTCGTCACACATTCCATAAATCAAATAAAATTTTTTCAATCCTGTATTTTGATATTTTTTCAGCATTGAAATTCCATAAAATAAATGCCGCGCATTTACCATAAGCGCAAGTACAAAAGCATGTAAAGGATGAAATGGTGATAACAGCAGCTGAACTGTAACAAATTCCATAGAGCCTGCAAAAATAAAAAGACTCATTAGCATCGGATAGACAAAGGAAAATCCTTTGCTTCTCATAAAAAATCCATAAGACATCCCCAGAAATAAAAAACCAACGCAAATAGGCAATGTATAAGGCAGCGCAGCTCGAAACGCTTTTCTTTTCATATCAATATTTTGTCTCCTCGCTTTTTGTTTATTGTTTTTTGCTTATTGTTTTTTGCTTATTGTTTTTTTGCTTATCGCTTTTTGTTTATCGTTGTTTATGAACATGTCTTATATCCCCATAGCTGAAGCAAGGGATTCTACGACACGTTGGATAACATTTTATCCCAATAGATTCTTAATTTCTAAGATCATAAATAATAAATTCAAAAATCACAAAACACTGCTCACATCGTTGACAAAGTTTAAAATCTACCCTCATTCCACAACTGAGATATCTTTCTCAAACAGCCAAGTTTCTCATAGAACCTAACGGAGCCGCTCTGCCATTTGATAAAAACGGTAGTAGATTCCTTGCTTTTTCAGCAATTCCTCGTGATTTCCTTCTTCTTCAATTCCATTTTCTGTCAATACAAAAATCCGGTCAGAATCACGAATCGTCGATAAACGATGCGCAACGGTCAAGGTTGTCCGGCCTTCTGCCAGTTCCTCTAACGCCTTTGCAACTTCAAATTCACTTTCATTGTCTAAAGCTGAGGTTGCTTCATCCAAAATAATGATTGCCGGATCTTTCAAAAAGACGCGTGCAATGCTGATACGCTGTTTCTGTCCGCCGGAGAGCTTCACACCCCGTTCTCCTACATATGTGTCGTATCCATCCTTCAAATTCATGATAAAATCATGCGCACCGGCTTTTTTGGCCGCTTCGATCACCGCTTCCCGCGAAGATCCCGGCTTTCCATAGACAATATTTTCCAAAATTGTACCAGAAAATAAATACACATCCTGCTGAACCATACCAATATTTTTTCGTAAACTTTCCAATGTATAATCCTGCACGGAAATGCCGTCAATTGTCAATTCTCCCTCTGTGATATCATAAAAACGCGGGATCAAATTGCAAAGTGTGGTTTTGCCGCTGCCAGAAGGTCCCACTAATGCTGCTTTTTCGCCCGAATGTACCTCCAGATTCAGGTGAGTAAAAACATTCGTATGGTCATCCAGATATTCAAAGCTGACCTCTTTAAAACAAATTTCCCCTTTGGGATTCTTCATTTCTACTGCACCATCACGGTCAAAAATCTCCACATCCGCATCCATGATCTGCAAAAAGCGTTCAATGCCGGTCATTCCGCGCTGGAACTGCTCTGCAAATTCCACAATACGCCGAATCGTAGCAATTAAAGTACTTACATACATCACATATGCCACTAAATCCGCAGGCTGTACATAACCCGAAACCAAAAATAGACCGCCCACCAGCACAACTGCCAAATACATCAGTCCATCAAACATCCGCGTCGAAGTTTGAAAAACTGCCATATAGCGATAGGTTTTCTCTTTAATTCCCAGGAATTTCTGGTTATCCGTCTCAAATTTTTCCTTTTCAATTTCCTCATTGGCAAATGCTTTCACCACTTTTTGCCCCAGCAGACTGTCTTCAATCCGGGCATTTAACTCACCGATCTGAAAACGCTGTTCGCGAAATGCCCTGCGCTGCCAGCGATTCAAACGAATGCAGCAAACCAGCATAATCGGAATAATCAGGAAAATAATCAGCGTAAGCGGCACGTGAATCATTGACAAAATGATAAACGAACCCAGCGTTTTAATCCCGGCAATGAAAAATTCTTCCGGACAATGGTGCGCAAATTCCGTTACATCAAACAAATCATTTGTAATCCGCCCCATGATCTGTCCTACTTTTGTATTATTGTAATAACGGTCCGACAGCATTTGCAGGTGCGCATACGCATCCCGCCTCATATCCGTTTCAATATAAGCACCCATAACATGCCCCATATCGGCCATGTAATAACTCGCCAGACACTCCACGATTTTCAACGCAAAATAAAGACCTGCGATTCCCAAAATAATCTGCACCGTCAGCTGCTCAAAATGATTCATCCCCATATTGGTCAAATAACGCATGATCATCGGCAGTGCCAATTCACAGCCAGTCGTCAGTGCCGCACAAATCAGGTCTTTTGTCAAAGTTGCCCGATACGGACGATAATAGGGAAGA
Source organism: uncultured Lachnospiraceae bacterium (assembly GCA_964613155.1). Taxonomy (GTDB): domain Bacteria; phylum Bacillota; class Clostridia; order Lachnospirales; family Lachnospiraceae; genus TWA4. The sequence continues at coordinate 27,000 of CAZTHP010000017.1, forward strand.
AAACGTTTCATCAGGACACTCGTCGCATACTCTCGCGTTCCACTCACTCCTGCCTGTTTTTTTTCTTTTGTTTGGCTCATTTTCTCATCCTCTCTCATAGTCTTATCATCCGAGTTTAACGCGTTCACGTCAAAAATGCAATAGAAAAACTTGTCGATATTCATAATCCCTGTTATACTAGAATTAGAAAAAATCCGAATATTTTTCAGATTATCTATGAATCGAAAACTTATGAATCAAAAACTTATGAATCAAAAAGGAGGACATACTTAATGAAACGAATTTTTTCCTACCTGCTTGCCGGGCTTCTCTGCTGCTGTCTGTTTTTGACAGGCTGCTCTCACAAAGAAGAAACCATGTTTTCTACTTTAAAAGAAATCAATCAGATTTCCAGCTATGAAGTCCATACACAGGCAGACATCAACATGGAAACAGACGGCGAAAGTACTCCGATCAGTCTGACCGTAGACGGCTCTGCCGGAAACCAGAACCTGAAAGCCGACATTATCGTGAATTTTGGTGCTTTCAGCATCACATTAGAAGACTTTATCCGCATGACAGACGGTACTTTATATGTAAATTTGTCTTCCCTGGCTTCGATTCCTGGTATTTCTGATTATTTGGAAATGACCACCGACTGGATTTCCTTCCCAGTCAATACACAGAATGAAAAAGCGTTAAAAGAGTATCAGGATTTTTACAATGCTTTTATTGATGCTTTGGAAATTGCCTGCAAAGACCAGACGATTACCCAGGAAAATGACACCTGGAAGTTGGAACTTTCCGGAAAACAGATTGTTTCCTTTGCACAGGCTGCACTGGAACAGGTTAATACGAATTTCTCTGACTGGTATGATCTTTACGTAGCTATTCTGGAAAAATCTGGAAGTGACGATCTTTTGAAAGAATATGCAGCCTTATCCGGTGAAGAAGCCGAAGACGATCCAATTCAGGCTTTAAAAGATGGAAAAGAAGAGGCACTCAACAGCTGGAAAGAAATGTATCCTTCCCTCCAGGAATCCCTTACCGAACTGGAAGAAAGCATTTCCAAAGGTGAGATGAAAGCTTCCGCCGCTTATGAAATTTCCCTTACGGGCAAAACAGAATCTCGCAAAGCCACACAGAAGCTGACATTTGACTTAACCGAAGCAGCATCTTCTGATTTCATCCACCTTTCGATCGAACAAACGATGACCGAAGCCAAAGAACCCGAAGTAGAAGCTCCTAAAAAAGAAGAAGTAACCACTTTCGAAGACTTGATGAAATCCTATGAAGAACTCCAAAACAGCTATTATGAAGAATTTGATGATGACAGCCTGTTTTATGATCTGGAAGATGACATTTACATGAGCGACGAAGAATACAATACCATTGCATCTTCCTTAGAGAAAAATCAGATTTATTTATTCAATAGTGAATGGGAAAACAAAACACCCTACGTACTGACTTACGATACCGACACCTTCAGTACAGATGAACCCATCGGCGATTTTTCCGTAGATCTGAATTTAAAAGGAACCGAATCCTATGTAAATATCGCATATGACTCCGGTACCTTAACAGATGACCTGAAAACCTACTATCTCACAGATGGACAAACCTTAAAAGAATTATCGACAGACATCGGAACGATTCTTTATGCAACGGACAAAGATGACGATGGATGGGGCTATATCTATACAGTATTTGGTATGCAGTTAGATGACGATTCCTATTTGATCGGACTGCTCGATCTGGAAGAAAGCAACAAAGTCGATGCCGAAACCTATCTGAAAAAACTGCTGCTGGAACTGACACCCTATTCCAACACAATCTAAAAAACTTCGCTCTAAACGAATTTCATAACACATTATACGACTCGCATCACAAAAACAGCCGCCAGGATTCCTGCTCCCGTACAAAAAAGTGCTCCGGGCAGGATCCAGCGGCTTTTTCGGATTCCTACATGTGTCAAATACAGCGACATTACAAATAAAACGGTTTCCGCTGACGAGGCGATAACAGCTGCCAAAAATCCAATATAAGAATCTGGGCCATATTCTTCAAATAAATCCAACAACATTCCCGTTGCCGCTGAGCCGGAAAATAATTTCACTAAAATAAGAGGTACAATTTCTGCTGGTATTTGCAGAAGTTGAGCCACTGGTTTCAGCAAATGCGCGATCAAATCCAAAAAACCACTGTCCCGCAGCACCTTTACCGCAGCCAAAAGTCCGATCAGAGTCGGCAAAATTTCTGCTACTGTTTTTAAACCTCGCTTCGCCCCCCGTACAAAGATATCAAATACAGGAAATCCCTGCATCCATCCATTCGCGACGATCCAGCAAATCAGAAAAGGCATACAAAAATCCGAAAGAAATAAAATCCATTTCATATTGAACTATATTCCTTTGAAAGACTTTGTATGCCTTCATTTCTGTCAAATATCTTAACGGACGCTTGTAAATTGATCCGTTACCGTCCTACACTTCCTGCGGCTCTGAACTGTTACTTTATTTGAAAAATGCGCAGGATACATAGGCCAGTGTATTCGGCCCGTAATAATACGTTAATTCGTTGGCTTTGCAAACCTCACTCACTACCATACCATACGCTTCCATCGAAGATATTTTTTTCAACGGGAAACGACAGGGCTGATCGGGATAACTGCATTTTTTACATGCTGTACAGACACCACCTAAAACCAGACAATCCGGATGAAGTGCCCGCGCTTTTTCCACGAATTCCATGACATGTTTTTTATGCTCTGCCTCAATTTCCATCATGCTTTCATAGTCCATAGAATCCTCCAGCACACCCTGTGTCTGCAACAAAATTCCATATGAATACTGCTGCAGCTCTGCCCAGCATTCTTCCAGTGTTCCACAGGCAGGCGGACAGCTCCAGTTGGTATCGTAAGCCTGGCATTTATTTTTTGCACAGGTATCCCGCACCTCAGGATGCAAAATAACCGTTTCCATTGCCAAGGACGCCATCCCTGTAAAACCACTTTCTTTTGCTTTTTCCATAATCAAATCCAGATCTTTTCCCATATTCGCCATTTCCCATTCCTCATTTCATCCTGCTTCTAGAGATTCCAGTCGTTCCTCCGCAGCTTATTCTGCTCCTAGAAATTCCAGTCGTCTCTCCAAAACTTATCTTGCTTCTAGAAATTCCAGTCATTTCTCCAAAGCTTATTCTTGTTCCGGAAATTCCAGTCGTCTCTCCAAAACTTATCCTGCTTCTAGAAATTCCAGTCGTTCCTCCACAGCTTATTCTTGTTCCGGAAATTCCATCATATCGACAAATGTATCCTGGAAATCCGGATGTGTTGCTAATTCCAGGAATTCGCAGTTTTCTGCAATCCGCTGGCAGCGTTTATATTCTTCATAGTTCAAAGCAGCAATCTTTGCTCCTTCACCAGCCGCATTGCCGATCGGTACGATTCGATCTTCTAATTCCTGCGGAATCATACCAATACCACAAGCACTGTGCGGGGACATATAGTTACCAAACGCTCCGGCTATCATAACTTTTTGGATTTCTCCTACTTCAATTCCCAGCGTATCTGCCATTAATGTAACGCCAGCTGCCATCGCACTTTTTGCCAGCTGCACTTCACGAATATCCTTCTGACTCAGATAAACCTGCTGTCCATCTCCGCTTTCCGAAGCATCTGCCAGCAGAAATGCCTTCAAACCAGATTCCAGATGAATGATTCGAGATGCACATGCCAATGCTTCTTCACTTTCCAGTTCATCATCGTCTACCATACGACCCATTTCATCCATAATGCCGGTTTCCAGTAAAAATGTTACGATATCCATCAAACCAGAACCGCAGATTCCAATCGGTTTTCCGCCGCCAATAACACTGCATGTCAGCTTGCCGTCTTCCCATTTAACATGATCGATCGCACCTTTTGCACCGCGCATACCACAGGAAATCTTTGCTCCTTCGAAAGCAGGACCCGCTGCGGTTGAGCAAGCAATATAACGGTCTTTCTTACCCATGACCATTTCACCGTTCGTACCAATATCGATCATCAGGGATAATTCATCCAGCGTATCAAACTCAGATGCGAGCAGTACACCAATGGTATCTGCACCAACAAATCCAGCAATATTCGGCAGCAACATAACTTTTCCGCCAGGGAAAATGCGAATTTCCAGATCCGCTGCCGGCAGAAGCATGCTTTCACTGATTGTCGGATTATACGGTGCATGTACCAGTGCTTCGGGAGAAATTCCTGCAAATAAATGATGCATACAGGTATTTCCTACTACAGAAATCATGTAAATATCTTCCCGGCAAATATCCGCTTTCTTTGCAGCTTTTTCAATCAGCTCATTTAATGCTTCGTGAATCAAATTGCTTAACTTGTCCACACCTTCCGCGATTGCAAAATTGCTTCGTTCCACAACATCTGCTCCGTACTGTGACTGTGGATTCAACATGCTGACAACAGCCGCTTCTGTACCGCCGGCCACATCCAGCAGATATCCAACAACGGTTGTTGTCCCAATATCAAACGCCATAACATAAACCGGATCATCTGCGGCACGCAGATCCAGAATCTCATTTCCGCAAAGAATCACATTTAAGCTGTAGTTATTCTGCTTTAAGGTCTGATACAGATTTGAAACCAGCTTCAAATTAACCGGAATCGCGCTTTCTTCCACTCCTGTCGCTTCTGCAACTGCCATTTTCAGTCGTTTCCAATCTGACAGATTATCGCCCAGTTCACATTTGGGAACGGTCACATTCACACTGCGGATTGCCGAAGCAATCGCAATCTTTCTCTGTACGCCCTCTAATAGAATAGAATGTCCGCCGCCTGAATGCAGCTGAACCGTCATAGGACCGGTCACTTTTGTTGTACATGCCTTCTGCACACCAGCAGGTGTACCTTCCGGACACTCTGTGATGTTCACCAGACATTTTCCACAGGTTCCCTTACCGCCGCAGGGCGCATCCGGATGCAAACCCGCCTGAATCTGCGCTTCCAGCAGCGTGCTACCTTCCTCCGCCATCACTTCCACATTCTGAGGCATAAATTTTACTTTGTAACTACTCATCTTTGTACTCCTTTCTTTCCAGAAGTTTGTAGGACAACAAGATATGCAGCAGCTCATCTGGATCATCCATCTTAATGGAAACCAGCCCCTCGATCCGCTCCATCCTTCTGATAAAAGTTGTCCGATGTATATACAATTTCTGCGCCGCTACAGACGCATTAAATTGATGTATAATGTAATAATACAGTGTTTTTACGAACTCTGTCTCATGTTCATCATCATATTCCTGTAATTTCTGCAGCCCTTCATGAGCCAGCTGTTCCGGTGAAAACAGGACAGTCGCCTGATTCATCATATAATCTAAGGTATATTCTTTAAATGTATACAGCCAGCGATAGGAATCTTTTTTATTACCAATTTCCAGTGCGATATCCGCCTGCCGCCGGTAATTACTCAACAAAGTAAAATCATGAAAACGATTACTAAGCCCTGCTTTACAGCCAAAATCACGAATCAAATATGTTACTCTGCTGCTAAAATCTTCCTTTGTACATTTCTTCTCACGTGTACAGTTGATGATCCAAATAATCTCCCGATCCGTACGGAATGTACAAGAATACTCAAACATCCGTTCCAACTGCTGACACAGATACGGCGCACCCTGTTCAAACTCTCGAACACCGAAAATCTGCAGAACGATCAGCTGATACTCGTCATTTCGATGCCAGTTGTACATACTCAGTGCCTGAAAATCCACCTCAAAATCTTTCCTTCTGGGATGGAACAGATATTTTTTAAACAAATGATGCAGCGTGTCATCCTGATTTTCAGATGGATAACGTCTTAAATTATTTAAATAAAGATTTTCTACATATTTTACAAAGCTGGCAAACAGCTGATAGACACCTGAATGGACCTGATATTCTGGAAGACGCATCAAAATGCGGGCAGAATACTCACCTGAAAAACGCATATTATAACAAAGCTGATTCTGATCAGACGGTCTTGGCGGATAAATGAAAATCTTTTTTTCATCTTCCGCATTCAGATAATCTTGATTTTGAAGCAATTCTTTAATATCCTGCTGACTCATCTGCTGATCGACCATACGCTCCCGCATCTCTGGAAAATCATGAAAATAATCATCCGTATAACCCAGTAGCACAAAATTTCGATTAAATACCGCCAATGGAAGCCCGATCACTTTTTTTCCTTCTCCTAATAAGTCCTGAATCTGAATCTGCTCCTGCGCACAGCTTTCCTGCAGCTGCGCCTCCCACATATGAAGGGAACAAAACAAATCTACTAATTCCTCCAACAGATCATCTTCGAATTCAATACCACTAATGTAAAGGACATCTAAAACCTTCTTTTTGCCCTCCATCAGGTTTCTCCAATATTCATCTTCTTCCTCAGAACCACTCCCCCATGCAACAAAAGCACATTCCGCCAGTTTTATCATTGGATGTGCTGTCAGTTCTGCCAGACGTTTCAACGGGATCGTGTACAACTGCCGCCTTTCCACCTGACCGCGATACCGCTTTACCGACGCCAAAGGCGCATCAAAATACGCATCCCGGTTCTCTTTTACTTGATGTTTTTGCGAAAGCAAATACGCGATTTCGCTAAATGTAATATTCATCTTTCTCCTCTCTCCAAACTATATCCGGCATTTTTTATATTTTTTTCCAACGTTTGACCGAATAACCAGCTATTTTTATGTATTTTTATACTACCACAGTCTAAAATTTTTGTAAAACGTTTTGTTTATCTCTTTAAACATGCGCGCTACATTTTGTAGCTTAATTATTTGAAATAAGCAACATTATAATAGTTTACGAATTTCTTTTCAATGCGTATAATAAGAGCACAAACACAGTTCAAGGGAGATTGCGAAACGGAAACAACATTCAGCAGTCATACTCTGCTGGACATTTTGCAAGATTTAAAAGATTTTAAAAATCAAAGAGATTTTAAGAGGTTTTTAAAAGGAGGTTTTTAAACAAATGATTATTATTGGTGAGAAAATCAATGGTTCCATTCCGTCTATGGGAAAAGCTATTGCAGAGAGAAACGAAGAATACATCAAAGAAATCGCTAGAAAACAGGACGAAGCTGGCGCTACATACATCGATGTTTGTGCATCTGTAGCAGAAGACATCGAAGTAGAAACTATGAAATGGCTGATCGATCTGGTACAGAGCGTAAGTGATCTGCCCATCGCTGTAGACAGCCCTAGTGCAGAAGTTATCGCTGAAGCTTACAAATTCTGTAACAAACCTGGTATCCTGAACTCCGTATCTGGCGAAGGCAACAAGATGGACGTTCTGTTCCCTATCATGAAAGAAAACCCTGAATGGGAATGTGTTGCTCTGTTAAGTGATGATACAGGTATTCCGCAGTCTGCTGAAGACCGCTTAAAAGTATTTGATGCTATCATGGCTAAAGCAAAAGAATATGACATCGCTCCCAGCCGTCTGCACATCGATCCCCTGATCGAAATGCTGTGTACAGCTGAAGATGGTATCTCTATGGTAGTTGAAGTAATCACAACTATTAAAGAACAGTATCCTGACATCCATATCACAGGTGCTGTATCTAACATCTCTTACAACCTGCCCGTTCGTAAGATTCTGAACCAGGCATTCACCGTTCTGGCTATGAACGCTGGTCTGGATAGCGCGATCTTCGATCCGTTAAACAGAGACCTGATGGGTATGATTTACGCAACAGAAGCTATGCTGGGTCTTGATGACTACTGCATGGAATACATCGGTGCTTACAGAGAAGGTCTGATCGGACCTGTTCAGCAGTAATCTGCTATTAAGTATCTCTAATTTAAGTATAACTAATATTAGTTAGCATTTAGTTAGTATTTAGAACATTTTTTAGATTCTTTTTCGGAAATGTTTCTCTGCATCAGAAACATTTCCGGTAGAATATACAACAGGAATAAATACCGTTCCTGTACACAGCGTATCGTTTCGCTGTGATTGATGTCGGTACGAGGAGCCGACAGTAACCATTACAGATACAGGTTTTCGGAAGTGAGGAGCCGTGACCTGCACAATGAACATCATTTTTTTAGGAGGAATATTATTATGTCAAAGATCGAAGAATTAGCAACAGCTGTCACAAAAGGTAAAGCAAAACTCGTTCCCAACTTAGTTAAAGATTGTTTAGCAGAAGGTATGGATCCCGTTGAAATCCTGAACAAAGGTATGATCGGTGCTATGGATATCGTTGGTGAAAAATTCAAAAACAACGAAATCTTCGTTCCCGAAATGCTGGTAGCAGCTCGTGCTATGAAAAAAGGTGTTGAAGTTCTGAAACCCGCTATGGCTGGCGAAGACAGCACATCTCTTGGTAAATATGTAATCGGTACTGTAGCAGGTGACCTTCATGATATCGGTAAAAACCTGGTTGCTATGATGATCGAATCTTCAGGTTTCGAAGTAATCGACCTGGGCGTTGACGTTCCCAAGGAAAAATTCGTAGAAGCAGTTAAGAACGATCCCGAAGTTAAAGTTGTTGGTCTGTCTGCTCTGTTAACAACTACTATGCCCGCTATGAAAGACACTGTTGAAGCTCTGATCGAAGCTGGTTGCAAGAGCCAGGTTAAGATCATGGTTGGTGGTGCACCTATCACTCAGGAATTCGCTGATGAAATCGGTGCTGACTGCTACACAACAGATGCAGCTTCTGCAGCTCAGGCAGCAAAAACTTTAGTATAATTAAAAACTAGATTAAAGGTTTTCTTTACACTTTAATTTATATAACTATTACGTCATACAGATATTGATACACATCTTGTAATCGATCATTATTTTGAAAGCCTAGCTTTCGACCTGAACACTTTAGTGATCGATCACACAAAATCTGTTAGCGTTCAATTTTTACTGAGTCCAAAATATAATTATCCTTAACAGATAGGCAATGTTTCACGTGAAACATTGCCTGTTTGCTTTATATCCAGTTACTAATTTACTAATCTACTAATCATTCATTAAACAGCTTATTTATCAAATTATTAATCTACTTATCCATTATCAATCAACTTACTAATTTACATGAAATCACTTACCAGTCAGCTTATTAATTCCATATGAATTACTTACTAGTCAACTTAATAAGTCATATGAAAT
>CAZTHP010000018.1:0-8258 GCA_964613155.1 uncultured Lachnospiraceae bacterium
TTACCTGCTACTAAAACATATACATTCCTATATGCCTGATGTTTTCTACAACGTTATGATTCGTTATAACGGCTTATGCATTATTCCATCAACTTTGTTTTTGCAAACTGTTGGTTCCAACAAGTTTGGTTTTCTACAAACTTTGCTTTCTACAAATCTTTGCTTTTTACAAATGATTGCTTCTGCATAAGCAGCTTCATCTAATTCGCTTTTCCTCTCCTAGATTTTTGATTGCACAATACGGCTATTGTATGTGTATATCGCATTAAGTGTGATTTTTGCTCACTGCTCAGCAGTGAACTTTTCGCATCGAATTTGTAAATGATCACGAAATGCTACATCTTTTCCTAATGTAACACAACTTATAATTATACTAAAAAAACAGCTTCTTGACAACAGCTTTTCAAGAAAACACTGCATGCGGTGACCTTTCCACAAAATTCCAACATAATAGGCAATCAATTAACAGACCATACCACAAAGCCTATAAGCTTTTGCATACTTTTCGAAAATCTTGTTTCCACTTCTGAAAAACAACTTCTGCCTCCGATTCACCGTTTGCATCCATCGTACCATTTTCCTGCATCGCTTCATAATCCTTTTCAGCCAGTGATTGTTCCACCCACTCTTTTTTCCGATTAAATATCTCCTGCCAATTCCGAAGTGTCATGCCGGAGATATTTGCAAAGATAGATTTTTCACATACTTCTACAGGGCTGATACAGGATAATTCATATAACATCTGGAGAATCGATTCCTCCTGTAAAAGCTCATATGCTTGTTGAAAAGCGGCACCTGCTGTTTTCCATGAAAAAGCAAACATATCAATTTTTCCTAAAGCGTAATAAGCTTTTCCTGCATCCACTTTCTCAATCATTTCCTGTACTGCCCTACTTGACTGTGCTGCACTGCTTGACTGTATTCGTGAATATGCTGCACTGCCTGACTGTATTTGTGAATATGCTGCATCTCCTGAAATGGTTCCTGCTTTTTGATTTTCCCATATTTGAATCAATTCTACATATAGGATTCTCGCCTGTTCATATGCACCTCGTGCAAATAGCTGGTCGGCTTGAAGCTTTTTCCGCCCACATTCCGATAGCCTTTGAAACTGTTCCATTTTCCTTTTTAATTGAAGCCGTTCCTCTGGATTCATATCACCTGCTGCAAATGCCAACTCCCCGGCTAAGAGCATCGGCTTTTTTCCAATCCTTTGAGACTGCACCAGCTCTGCGAGATCCTGGCGTTTTAATTCTTCTCTTAAAAATCGCAGTAATTCGGAATCAAAAAAGGTTTCATCAATCAAATATAGGAAGTTTTGCAGAAAATAACTCAATTCTTCCAGGGAATACAGATGAATTCCGGCACTCGATACATACATCGGATGCACGGCTTTTTCTGAACTGCATCTTACGATCCGTCCCATACACCTACCTCGATCTTTCTTGATTTTATACCTGATACATCTGCTGAAATACCTGTCCTGTAGAAGGATAAATTTCTCCAAATCCCAGATCTTCCACACGCACGATCATACAATCTTCTTTCAAAAAGGCAATTGCCAGCCGAATCCTTGTCCGATCCCTTCCATCTTCCAAAAAAGAAGAAAGATCCAAATGCAGATAATAGCCTTCTGCTGCCCCTGTATTTCGAAGATATAAACTTAAATCCTTTTGCTCGATCAAATTCAATTCCAACGATGTTCGTGCATCATAATAATTCATACCTGCTTCTGCTAAAAGCAGCTGTACTCGCTTTTCCTGTTCTTCTACAAAAATACTCACATTGGTACTGATCCGTCCAGCACAAATACAGCAATACGGAAATCTTCTATGTTTTTCTGCAATATGGTATGCTGCCAAAGCTGCCCCCATTCCATAAAGATTGCTTACCTGATACACTTTTCGGCTTTTTTGCGCATAAATACTTTTAATAAACTGTTCTGCCCAATCCAGCTTTGCAAAACCTTCTCCAGATAAAATGACACTGCTAACAATTTTTCCAGCCATTCTTTTTTCCGCAAGACTCATAAACCAACGATCTGCCGCTTCTGCTTCTGTTCCTGCTGTTTTTACCTGTTCTACAAGAGGAGCTCCTTGTATTTTTTCCAAATCAGCCTTCACCGTTACCGGTTTTAAATTTTTATAAGCACGCATTTCATAACAATACAGCCCTTGTTCTCCATAATCAAACAGAAAACTTGTATTGCGCCACTTTTCAGGTTCCTGACTCATGATATAATACATCAAGCATTCCTGCTGGTTAAAAACATGCACTTTGCTGGAATCTATCCCACAGCAGGAACAAATTCTGGTTAATTTTTCGATATCGGTTATGGTCGCTTCTTCCAAGCAAATAACCAGTTTTCCAATCTGTTTCAAGCCTGAACGTATTTGCGCTTCTTTCCAAACCAATTTCAAAAACTCTTGCAGCAGATCTTCTCCCGTATAAAAGACACCGTTCACTTCCAATTTTTGCCCGCTCCGTAAAAGAGTCAGCAGGTTTTTGAATACAATATTTCCCGGTTTTCCACAGGCTTTTTCTGCCTCTGTTCCGATACTCCAGCATCCATTTGCTCCATTCAGACAAAGAAAGGCTAAAATCCGGTACTGTCCTGACTCATCGACCAGTTCCTGTGCACTTTCGTTTACTGGATTTATCCAGGATAACTTACAGCTCGTATCATCCAGCTCAATTCCCAGATATAATTCTTCCATGCTCTTATTTCATTTCCTTTCCGATTTGTTCTACCATTTTCAGCATCTTCTCATATTCACGCATTGCTTCTGCTGCGGATTCTCCTTTTTGCAAAGAACACGCTATCCTCTGCAGCATACTGTAACGCTCTGAACTTCTTGTTTGTTTCCCAATCCTGGAATTCGGATCCATCGTTTCCCGATTTGAAGTTCCTGGAAATTTTCCCATCATCCTGTCTCGATTTTGAACTTCTGCTGTAAATTTTCCCATCATCCTGTCCCGATTCTGAACTTCTGCTGCAAATTTCTCCGTCATCCTGTCCCGATTCTGGACTTCTGCTGCAAATTCCCAGCCAGATATCTCTTTCCAATCCGTTACCTGGTCTTCAAAGTGGAAGCGATAATGTGCCGTTTCACCTGCAAATAAAACAATCCCTGCCGTATATAAAAAGTCATATGCCTGCTGCATTTCTACTCGGCAACCTTTTGTTTCTTCCTGGACATAATACTCTACCCAGACACTTTTTGCGGTATTTTGCACTTCCGCATATACATTTTTTGCAAAATCGCCGCACTCGGAAAGATCTGCCTGAAGTACAGGGAAAGCGTACAAGTCATACGCAGCAGCGCGGCGTTGTACAAAATCCAGTCGAATGCCCTGTTTTAAAACAAGCTGACAGATTTTCTTTGCAAGAATCCGCTCCCATCTATGAGAAAAGCCAATTTCCTCATCATATTTTAGAAAAGCAAGCTGATAAGGAAGGGAAAGATTTTGTTCCCCTTCTGCGCTCAAAATCTGATTTTGTAAAACAGCTGCAGTCTCTGATTTCAATTGACACCAACCAAATAGATAGCAATAGCAGATTCTATGCAAGGCAGCCTGCTTCAATAGCTCGTCCGCTCCCCCCTCGAACAAAGATAAGCTTGCTAAAAACAGTTCTTGTAAGAAGTGCATATCCTGCTGGCTCATATCTCCTTTTAATAAAATCCGCAGCAACAGACGCTTTCCAAGCGCAAAGCCAGAAATCGTTTTCGTCTGACAAATCTGATACAGCTTTCTTAACTGTCCTTCACTTCCAAGGAAATTTTCTGCCAAATAAGTAATCAGAGAATCCTTCAGCAATTCTTTTTCCAGCAAATACCAAAGCAAACGCATCAGATTCAAATTGGATTGATTCTCTGGATATTGCACAAGGGCATCTGCCAACTCACAAAGCGAAGCCGGATTTACAAGTACAGGTGAAATTCCCATTAAAAATTCAATCGCTTCCGTATAGCAGCCTTTTTGAATCAACAATTCAATCAACAATGCCAACTGTTTCGTATCCATCAAATCGGCACATTGGCAAATGACGGGAACGACACCTGTTTCATCAGGATGAGCCTGCACATTTTTCATAATAAAATCCAGCAGCTGTTTTCGGAAAGACACATCCAAATCTTCTCGCTTCAAATATTGCATGCACAACGAAAAATCACACGTCTGATAGGTCTTCTGGGAAATTGCTGCATACGTTTGAAAGAGCAGCAGCGTCTCATCCTCTGAACACAGTTCTTCACATACCTGCCGCAACTCTTCATTCTGGATCAAAGAACGAACCGTCATCGAAGTCGATTCCATCGTTTCCCCTGAAGGAAGCTGTAATAAAAACGTACCATTTCCTCCCGGCGCATCGAGACAGGCTATTCCATTTTTAAAAATTCCCACCTGCGGTTCTTTATAAATACCACTTTTAAAAATCACCTGACTTTTATTCGGCAATTGCGCTTTAACCTGAACATAATCCAGCATCGGAAGCAATGCCTCTGCCAGTTCCTGGTCAATCTGATCTTTTGTTAAAAATTGATCTACTAACAAAACCAAATCCCGATCCCAACTGCGGCGCATCATACGGCTTTTCAAAAAATCCAGCAAATTCATGGTATACTCTTGATAAATCTGCGGATCTTCCACATAAAAACGCAATACATTCAAACAAAGCTTTTTATAAATCTGGGGATTAATCGCGTCATCCAAAGCAAAATAAAGCAGCACCTCACGATTGATCGGTTCTCCATAATCTGTCGGCAGCGTATCGATATAATAATCGTACAACCGTACAATTTTAATATCCTGTTCCACTGCCTGTTCATAATACCGAAAGCTTTTTTGATTTCTCCTGTCACAACGGATCATACATTTACATAAAGTCGCTAATAGCATGCGGGAAGGAAACTGTTCGTATAGCATTTGATACATCCGACAAATTAAAACCGAATAGCGCTCCGGCAAAGATTGCGCTGCCTGTTCTGCCAGCTCTGGTGTGGCAATACCACGTTTTACCGCTTCATACAAACAACGTCCAGTCCAAACGTTAATCCCGACTTCCAACATACGACTCACTTCTGGATTCTGCAAAAGAACCGCTCCAAAAAAGAATAGATACGGACTGTTATTCCCCTCTTGATAAAATCCCATTAAGGTTTCCCACAGTTCCAAGGGCTCTGTATGTATAAAATCCAGGCAATCACTGCAAAGAATCCAAATTAAATCCGGATCTTTTGGTTCCTGCTCCAGTGCGGTAAATAAATACGAGCCCAGCTGCTGCTTTCGAACACCTGCTTCTTGTATCTGGCGACTCTCCCGTGCGATATAATATTGTAAATACAACAAAACACAATAATCTGCTGCTGCCCGTTTTTTAGAAGCAGTAATGCTGCTGCGAACCTGACTTTCCAATGTAGACGCATAACGAAGATCTCCAGATGCCAATACGCAAAAAGCTTCATACAGCTTATAACGCATACATGCCGGTTTCAGCTGTAATAAGACCTTGATCTGCATTGTAATTTCGTTTAAAAGTTCTGAAGATAATGTGTCAGCTTGTCCTTTTTGCCGAAACGTAATCTGTTTCAACAAAAGCTGAGTAAGGCGCATACGAGCAATCCGTTCCTTGCGAGCAGAGCTTTCTGAAAACGGATGATCGTTCTTTTTCTTATCATGGTTTTCGTTTTCCTTCCAAACAGCTTCTTCTTTTTTACAGGCATCTTCCAGTTTCGAACGTTCCTGGGAAGAAGATGACATTGGTGAATTCCTTGCGATGTTTGAGAGATTTCCTGATAAATCCATGCTATCCAATGCTGGCTTAAAATGCAGCGGAATCACATATTCACCGCCATTATAACAAATTAAAATACCATCCGTCTGTTGTTCCTCTAAAAAATAGTATTTTCCTGGAATCAACTCGTAATGCAAAGTTGTATTTCCCTGAAACGTACTTTCTTTTACAAAAACAGCCGGATGAAGGGCTGTTACAGTACCTGCCAATTCCACCTCATTCCGACTGTAAATTGCAATCGTACCCGCATATCTGCGCATACCATCCCAACTAATTTTTTCCAGATCAACACTCAGTACCGCCTGCGCACAAATCTGCTGCATATCACCTGATGCCATTCGTTTTAATATTGGTTCAAATACAACTGCCATACTTAATCCTCGGTATCTCTATTTTTTAAATACTCCAGCCGTTCCGCCATCCGTTTCTCATATCCTAAATTGCCGGGATCATAAAAATGAACGCCTGTCAATTCATCCGGAAGATATTGCTGCTTCACATAATGTTCCGGATAAGAATGTGCATATTGATACGTAAGACCATGCCCCAATTTTTCTGCCCCTTTATAATGTGCATCCTGCAAATGGGGCGGAATCGTAACAATCTTTCGATTTCGTACATCTTCCAAAGCAGCATCAATCGCCAGATATGCACTGTTGCTTTTCGGTGCACATGCCACATATAAAACAGCCTGTGAAAGAATAATCCGGGCTTCCGGCATTCCAATACGCTCGACTGCCTGTGCTGCTGCAGTCGCCACTACAAGTGCCTGTGGATCTGCATTTCCAACATCCTCCGATGCACAGATCATAATACGGCGCGCAATAAATCGAATATCTTCTCCCGCATGAAGCATCCGCGCTAAATAATAAACAGCCGCATCCGGATCCGATCCCCGCATACTTTTAATGAATGCGGATATCGTATCATAATGATTATCTCCTTTTTTATCGTAGCGTACTGCTTTTCGCTGAATACATTCTTCTGCTACCGATAATGTGATATGAATCTTATGATCCGAATCCGGTGCTGTCGTCAACACGGCTAATTCCAATGCATTTAAGGCCATCCGCGCATCACCGCCCGAAATCTCAGCAAGAAAAGTACACGCATCAGCCTCCAACACCGGCGAAAAACTTCCCATTCCTTTTCTCGAATCCGTTACTGCCCGATTCAGCAAAATTTTAATATCATCCACTGATAACGGCTTTAACTCGAAAATCATCGAACGAGATAACAAGGCACTGTTTACTTCAAAATAAGGATTTTCCGTCGTTGCACCGATCAAGATTACCGTTCCATCTTCGACAAAAGGAAGCAGATAATCCTGCTGTCCCTTATTAAAACGATGAATTTCATCAATAAATAAGATGGTCTTTTTTCCATACATGCCAGACAAGGTTTTTGCCTGCTCTACCACCTGTTCCATATCCTTTTTCCCAGCAGAAGTCGCATTAATCTGCTGAAAACTGGAACTTGTCGTATTCGCAATTACTTTTGCCAATGTCGTTTTGCCAGTTCCAGGAGGTCCATAAAAAATAAGTGATTGAATCTTATCTGCCTGGATTGCTCGATACAATAATTTATCTGGTGCCAAAATATGCTTCTGACCGACTACTTCCGAAAGTGTTTCAGGACGCAGACGGGAAGCCAATGGCGCTTCAGTCTCTTTTTTCTTTTCATTCATATATTCAAATAAATCCATGATCCACCCTGCTTTTCATTCCTATCGATAATTAATTGGTATTTATTATAACAGCGCAATCTGGATTATTCAATCATAATCTCATCTACCGTACAAAAACGATATCCGCGTTCCAAAAAGATATCTGCCGCTTTTAAAGCAGCTTCTACGGATTCTTCATAGACATCATGAAGCAAAATAATCGAACCATCCTCTGTTTGTTCTAAAATTCGCTGAACAATCTGATCCGTATTCTGTATTTTCCAATCGTATGGATCTACATCCCATAAAACAGATTGTAGATTCGTTTGCTCCTCCAATTCTTCACTCCAGGAACCAAAGGGAGGACGAATATATTTCGGCAAAAACGCAGCGGTTTGCAAAAGGATATCCTGTGTTTTTTGAATTTCTTCTAAAGCTTCTTCTTCACTGCATGCGGTAAGCTGCACATGGGAATACGTATGATTTCCTACCTGGTTTCCTTCTGCAAGCATCCGCTGAATCAACTCTGGACATTCCTCTGCACTTTTTCCAATCACAAAAAAAGTAGCACAAATCCCTCTTTCCAGAAGACCATCCAATAGCTTTTCCGTCCAAACAGGATGCGGACCATCATCAAAAGTCAACGCAATCTCAACATTTCGTTCCAGCACACTGTCTTTTACATCTTGTTCCAGCACTCTATCTTTTGCATCTTGTTCCAGCACACCGTCTTTTGCATCCCCTTCCTGCGCACTGTCTTTCACATCTCGTCCCAGCACTTCCGTCAGCTGTTTTTCT
>CAZTHP010000018.1:8358-35062 GCA_964613155.1 uncultured Lachnospiraceae bacterium
TTCCTGCGCACTGTCTTTCACATCTCGTCCCAGCACTTCCGTCAGCTGTTTTTCTTCTTGTCGATTCCTTTTCTCTACAAAATTAACCGCTTCTGCACGGAAATCCATTTGTGAGAATTCATTTCCAAGCAAAGACAAATCGCTCCAAAATCTTCCCTCGTAAAAACTTTCGAAAGAAAAAAGCCCGCTGAAATGCATTCCCACAAACAAAATTCCACCCAACAGAATGCTGCCTATCCATTTCTTAAATTTTCCTGCAGATTGATTCAAAAAACTCTCACCTATATCTTCTTACCCAAAGATATGTTTGTTCCTTCAGCATATATACCCATACTTGCTTTTTCTTGTTTTTCTCTTTTTACGGACTTCCTACTCTATCATCATCTTCTTTTTGCCGTTTTTTTCTTTCATCTTCTTCCATTTTTACCAGATTCTTACTCTCAGCTATTCTTCAAGCCTCGGTTATCAAGGCATATTTATGGCAGGATACGCTTTCTTTTTTTCCGCCTGGAAGTGTAAAAAAAGCAGTTGCTTCCAGATTCAAGATTCCCTGATCCAAATCGATCTCATGAACTGTGATTTCGTATTCTGCCTCTGCCCCCATCATCAGCATGAAATCTCCTAAAAAATCAGCATACAGTTCTTTTTCGTTGGAAATACTCGTCTTCTTTTGAATACAAGCTGCATTCAAACTATGCCGCATCGCTCTTTCCAGTGCTAACTCCAGTTCTTCTTCATGAATCTGAATACTTGCTTCGGCATAAAGGCATTGCATTCCTCCCAGTAATAGAAAGAGCAGTACGGCTGTTGCTGCAAATTGTTTCATACATGCATTCTCCCACATATCATTTCGTTGAGACGTTTTCCCACGAAACCACAAAGAGCAATCCATTCCCGAATCTGCTGAATTTCTTCCTTATTATAATAATAGGTAATCGTCTTAGACTCATCCTTTCCCTTTTCCGGTGTTTGAAATTGAACCTTATAACGTTTCCATTTCCAGACAGCATAAAACGTAGTATTTTTCGCAGGTGTCACAACCGTTCCTGCTGGATAATAATTTAATTTCTGCAATTCTTTTTGACTGGTATCTGCTGCATAAATTGCAACTTTTTCCTTACTCCATCCTAAAAACTCCAAATCATCCGCCTGCATATTTGGTAATTTCATCGACTCGTTGGACCAGTTGGCATACAAATGAATCTTTGCACCATGTTCATCGGATAGATTTTTCACGCTTTGCTGATCCTGATAGGAAACCGTTCCTTTCTTTTGAAGACTCCACCCCAGAAATTTACTTTTTAAAAAAGTGGTAACCGGAATTTGATTCACTCCCTGCCAGGTTTTTCCATAGCCAGCATCCAACGTCACGGATACAATCCGTTTAAATGTACATTTGGTAAGTTTTTCACGTTTTCCATAAACAAATTCCTGCTGCTGCATCGTCCCCAAAGCGATACTGTCATTTTTGTGATAGACAATAAACCAGGAGGATGGCTGTTGAATCTGCATCTGAATCCCATAATAATGGTTCAGTGCTTCCATCGTTTGAGGCGACCAATTGGCTGCTTTTTGAATTTGCTCCGCTTTTTGATAAACCGTTCCCGTCAATTCTACGCGCCCGTTTTTTAATTCTGTCACATTCCCCTGATCTTCTCCATCTTTTACCAGACAAAGATAAAAATCAATCTGACATTGAATTTTCTGGTTATACATCAATTTTTGAAATGCAACCTTTGGATACCTGGCCTGCATCCGGGAAAGAATGTCCTCATAGGAAACTTGATAAAGACTATAATAATAGCCCTCCTGCTTTATATAACTGATACGCTTGCAGCTTCCAGGATTTGTACTGGTTTCCAGTGCAATTCCTATCTGATAGGTCGTTTCTTTCCCCATTGTCATCGTAAATTTTTGCCCCAGCACTCCATAACGAATCCCTTTGGGATCGCCTGCTTTTCCTCTGGACGCATAATAAAAAGCACCATCTGAAAAAACAATTTTGCCGCTTCCGTATGTTTCATAAAAAGAAACGGCATTGGTAAAGGTCTTGCTTGCTGCGGATACGGAAGTAACCGAACCAAAAGAAAGTAAGCCAATCAACAACAACCATCGAATATAATGGATTTCTTTTAAATCATTTTTTATCGTGCGTATCCCTGAATCACTCCTTCTCGCTTCTTGCTTTCTGCGGTTTCTCCAGTACTGTCATCGCTTCCCCACTGAGGAAGCTTCATCTCATAATATAAACTAAGCAGCAGACAGGAATCGCCTTGTGCAGTCTCAATTTTCTTACTCTCCAATCGATACCCCTTTTCTTTCGCTTCTTTTTTGCACTGTTTTAAAACAGCTGCATCATTTTGACTGCACTCAATTTGATCTGCCAGTTTATGAAAATAGGTTCTTGCCTCCATCATATATAAATTAGAACCGATAATCTGTGCCAATATTACACAGGCAATACATAAAAAAATCGTCTGTGCCATCATTTCCATTCCAATTTTCAAATCGTTTTCTCCTCAAGCACTGTCAAAATATAAACTCCTTTCCGCATTTACGAAACACCCTTTCTCAAAATTTTCTGTTTTTAATTTTCTTTTTTTAAACTTTCTTTCTCAAAACGATCATTTTCTTTTGCGGATTCCCATATGCCCCATCTGCTGTCGAAACCATACGCAGACTCCGTTGATAAATACCATCATTATACTTCCTGCTTAAATTTTCCCATGTTTTTTTTCTACTGTTCCCTACCGTTTTGTCGCTGCTATTTTCTGCCGGTTTTTCGTTGCTGCTTCCCGTCGGTTTTTCACTATTACTTTCCATCGTTTTTTCGCTGCTTTCCACCGTTTTTTCGCTCTTGCTTCTCGCTGAATCTGATGTTTTTACATCTTCTTTCCAACCGTTCCATGCTTCGCAATCCCGAACATAACCATAATAAGCTTCATTTAAAGAAAGCTGACAGATTCGATCCGCTATATAAATCCCAAAAACAGCGATTACAAAACTAGTTAGAAACATTAGAAAAATGACCATTCTCCAGGACTCTTCTTTCTTTTTCCTCTTAAGCAATGTTTTCTCCCCTGTTCAGCGGATATTTGCAATCCGCATTCTTCACTTGCTCATAACCAGATAACGCTTGCTCTTTTATTCAAAAGCGCTTGTTCCCCCTGATATGGGCCAACTCTCCTGCTTTTTTGCAATGGAAGCAGGAGAATTACTGGATTTCGTCAAATTGCCAGCTGATAAAAGGTATCCATGACCGCAAGCAGAACCTTTCCCAATGCGATCACATACAAACAGCCGCCTAATTCTTCTATAAACATTTTCATAATTGATAAATTTCCCCTAAAAAAGAAAACAGCATCAAGGTCAAATCCACCATCAAAACAATTACCGAAACCAACATCGGAACAGCGGCCAACATTCCCATTCCCGATAAACAATTATCCGCTTTTAATTCTTCTGCAACCTCCGTCATCCGTTGATTTTGGCTTAACATTGCACCAATCTGCTCCTGAATATCCTCCCGTCCCATATCATTGATTGCATACAGCTGCAGCATTACAGCCTGAATTTCCGGTAACTGAAATTCTTTCAAAAAATTCAGATACGGCTGAACCGAAACCGGATCGAGCTGCAGTTCCTCGCTCATCTGATACAGGGGACGTACCATTACTTCCGGTGCATCATCTAAAGAACGGGTAATCGCAGTTTGCACATTTTCCGTCTGCAAGCGAAGGATCATATCAAACATCCACTGCGGAAACTGCATCTGAATCTGCTGCTGCAATTTTTTTACACAATGCCAATACCGGGCACCGTGAAGGGAAGATTGCAATCCTTCGTACAATTTTTCAATTTTTTCTTCTTGAAGTTCCTGCATTTTCCCAATTTTTCCATCTGTATGGCGAAACCACAGATACAGCAGCTGCAATCCCAGCAGACCAGCACCGGTACAAAGCTGATAAACGCGTGATGCGATCACGGTATCCAAAATCGGCATCATCCGAACCACTGCCAAACAGATCAAACAGGATAGCAGCACCGACAGCACTAACTTATTCTGAATGCCTTTCTTACGGCGCAAAAATTCGTTCTGGCTTTTTTTCCATGCCCGAAGCTGATCCAGTAAAATGCTTAAAGCCATATTGCAATCGCCGCCTTGTTCTTCCACTCGCACTAAGAACGTGTGCAGCGTATTCATCAGTGGTACCTGATACACTTCCTCGATTTTAGAAAATCCATGCCGAAATAAATCTTCCTCTGAACTATGTGCTTCCATTCGCAGCACTGCCTCATCCACACTGCTTTTCAAACGCCCCTGCGCGATCAAAGCAAGATCGCGCAAAGAAGCTAAAATCTTACGCTGTTTTCGAAAACTATAGATCAACTGTTCCATATAGAACGAACTTTCCTCTAATAATTCCTGCTGTTCATCTTCTTTTCTTCTCTGGCGCATTAAAACAGGAATCATCCCACAGGATACTGCTCCAATCACAGCCAACACAGGAAGCGGCATATAACAGGCATAGGCAGTTACCACGAAAAATACCGGCATTCGTACACAGGAAATTTCCACACTTTTTTTAGCAATCTGCACAATACCCTCCTTTTTTCGCTTTTTCTGAAAAAGGATCCTGAATTCCCATAAAAGCAAATTTACGCATCATAGAAGCAGGCAGCTTTGGCCGCACCATATGTCCATCTTCATAAAATACCTGCATCTGATTCCTTCCTTCACTCCGATCAAATACAGCTGCCTGCTCAATTCTTCTGCAAATCCCTTTCCCCGGCAGATCATAGCATCCAATCAGAACACCCAGGTCTAAAAAAGAGTACACATCATCGGATACATCCTTTTTCATCATACTGCAGATTCGATCCGGTATCTTTCGTACATCATCAGTATGAATTGTCGTCATACAGCTGACTCCCGTTGACATCGACTCCAATAAATATTGAACCTCCTGCGATCTGGCCTCTGAAAGAATCAGCCATCCAGGTAATTGGCGCATTGACGCCTTAATGGCTTTGGCATACGTAAAGGTTTCTCCCACCTTTACTTCAATTCCATCCTTTTGCGGATTGATCGTGCGATAGCGAATTTCCAGATTATCTTCCACTGTAATCACCTTTTTGGAAGCCGGAATATAGGCAGTCATCGCTTTTAAATACTCCGTCTTACCAGCCCCCGGCAAACCCGCCGCTACCAGAGTCAGTCCTGCACGAACTGCATTTGCCATAAAAATATCTAATTCTTCGGTACAATAACCGGTTTCCAGCATCCGCTTTCGATTCAAACGACGTACACCGGGTGTTTTTCGAATGGAAATACTTCTTCCTGTACTTGTCACAGATTCGTGAATGATCGAAATCCGCAATTCATCGGTTTCCGCTTCCAGAAGTGGTTCATATTGATTAAAAGAACGATTCATCAAATTGGCGATCCGCATACTAAAACGGTTCAAAAACGCAGTATCTGCCTGAAAATCCCGAACACAATACCTGCCTTTTGCCAAATGATCTACCCAGAGTGTACTTCCATTGTAATTAATATCGGTAATCTGCTCATCCTGTACAAATGGCAAAAATGCCCCAAATACTTCTTCTTCCAGATATAATTCTGCCAAAGTATCCGCCTGCTCCTTTCCTGATTTAAGTTAATGCATTCTTCGTAAAATCAGAAATCGTATTCACCACAGCACTTTGAATGGCACTTCCCACCGGATCCGCCATTGCTACTAAAATCATAATGCAGGCAATCACAAAAATTGCAATCCCATATTCTTCAAGAAACGCTTTCATCTACTATTTTCCTCCTATCCTTCTGATCCGATCTCACGATACGCATCTTCTCGTATTCGCGGTCGTTCTAAGTATCTTGTACAAGCAAAACTCTGCATCTATCTACATCTAATTTACATACTATGAGAAGCATGCACTGCGAGTTTCTCAAGTTATCGCGGTGCTCCTCAAATGCTTGTGCAAGCACAGCATTTTCATCGCTACTCGCGTAAAAAAAAGCTAACACATGTGTTATGTAACCTTGTTACGTACTTAGATTAACACATGTGTTAGCGATTGTCAATATAGTCCAAAACTTATAAGAATCTTTATTTATTTTTTAGATTTAAACTTAATTTTTAATAATTGCCTTTAGCTGCTCTACAGAAATTTTGCTTCTTAACTCCAAAGTTTTTCCGGATACAGGCCGCTTTTGCGCATCGAAGCCAACGCATGAACCACCGATTCCTTATCCTCCTGATAGGTCACACCATACCATTTATCTTCTGATTTCAAAACTTTCACATCCGCTTTTCCTTCTTTGAGAAGTTCTGTTACGACAAACGGCAGAAAATATTCACATTTTAATGGATTGATCGGCAGGTTTTCCGTCAAAAAACCGGCAAAACGACTTTCCAATTCTTTCAAAAAGCTATTGCCGAATCCCCATAAATTCATGGAAACCACGGTATCTGGTGAAATAGCCGTCCAGGTTTTGCCTTCATCCTCTGAATACGCTGCACCATCGGTATGTTTTTCAATCCGAGTACGTTCTGTTACCTGAAGTAAATTATCCTGTTCATCCAGAACACAGCAGCCTCTCGAAACATATCCATTTTCGGTAAGTGTATTGCCAAGACGATACCCCACCATACTATAATGATAAATATCATCGTCATCTGTTTGCTGCAAATATGCATAGATCTGCTGAAAAGCAGCTTTTCCATAATAATCATCTGAATTAATGACCGCAAATGGACCATCCAAAACATTTCGACAGCAAAGAACTGCATGCGCCGTACCAAACGGTTTCACGCGTCCCTCTGGAACACAAAAACCTTCCGGCAGATTGTCTAATTCCTGGTAAACATATGTTACCTCTGCCCGATTGCCAATCCGTTTTCCAATTCCTTCCCGGAAAATGGCTTCATTTTCTTTTTTGATAATAAAAATAATTTGTTCAAAACCAGCTTCGATCGCATCGAAAACTGAATAATCAATGATCAAATTTCCCCAGGAATCCACGGGATCAATCTGCTTTAAACCGCCATAGCGACTGCCCATACCGGCAGCCATTATTACAAGTACTGGTTTCTTCTTCGACATTCAACATTCCTCTTTTCTTTTTATTTTTACTCGCACACTTTTTTCGGTACAAGACGTTGTTTGTTCAGACTCATTTTCCGGCAAACGACCATTTTCTTTCAAAAGCTGATACAGCATCGGTGAAAAATGAAATTCTTCCATCAACGCTTCGACTTCTTTGCGATAATGATCGCGCTCTTTTGCTCGTCTTTCCTGGCGAATTGCCCGGATCAACAGGTTTTTCGGGGTATTTTCCAACTCTACAAATTCTACGATCTGCGTCTTATATCCACAATATTCCAATAAATTTGCCCGAATCGCATCCGTCATCAACGCTGCTGTACGTTCTTTGATGATTCCATAGCGACTTAAGATTGAAAATTGATCCGTTGCAAATTGTTTATTTAATTCATGCTGGCAGCAGGGAACTGAAAAAATCATCTTCGCATTCCAGCAGATTGCATGGAACAAGGCATAATCCGTCGCTGTATCACATGCATGCAGGGTTATGACCATATCGGCCGGTTTTTCACTTCGATATCCGTTGATATCTCCCATTTCAAAATGCAGATGCGTATAGCCATATTTTTTCGCGGCCTGATTGCAATGTTCAATCACCGTTTCCTTCAGATCCAGCCCCGTCATTTCCACTGGAATCCGGCGGATCTGCGTAAAATAATAATACAAAATAAACGTCAGATACGACTTCCCACATCCAAAATCGACGATTTTGAAACGTTCCCCCTCTTTCATTTCCAAATGCTTAACGGCATCATCGACTAATTCTACAAAACGGTTGATCTGGCGATATTTATCCTGCATCGAAGCAACCACACGACCTTCTTTTGTAAAAATCCCCATATCGACCAGCGGAGGGATCAATTCCCCCTCCGGCAGAAGATACTGCTTCTTTCGATTATGTTCCAGCTGACTATGCGGTTTCGATGCCTGCTTGGCAAGTGCCTTTTTTTTGCAGGAAACCCGCCCTTTTTTGGAAATTAAAATCTGAAACTCCCATTCCTCGGACCAGGCATTCAGCTGAAGAAATTGCTCCTGCAAATAAAGACCAGAATGTTCTTCGATTTGAGAAAACGCCAGATTTTCATGAAATACCTGTGTTTTTGTGTAACGCTCTGCCTGATAATATCCCTCTTTCAGCAAAATATTCACTTTTCGGTTTTCTGTATTCCCCACACGCGGCTTGCTGAGGACAATTTTATACGGGCGTACCTGTAAAATCACTTGTACCGCTTGCTGGATTTCCGGCTGTATGCTTTTGTCTTCCATCTATTGATTCAATTCCTTCCTATTATCTTATCCTTAAATTTTTGTTTACCATTTTCTCCAATTCACTTTGCAACGTGCCCTGCATCTAAATCAGGGCAAGTAGGTCTTTTGGGGAGGAGATGATAAAATCTGCTCCGGCCTGCTCCAGTTCCTCCTGGCATCCATAGCCATAAAGAACACCTGCCGCAGCGATTCCCTGCTTATGAGCACCTATCATGTCATATTCTCGATCTCCTACCATTAGAACCTGCTTCTTCATTTCATCTGTAATCCCTGCTTGGCGCAGCACTTCCGCAATGACTTCTGCTTTATCTGTGCGACCTCCATCGAGAAAACTGCCAACAGCACCGTCAAAATAGACATGCAAACCAAAATGCTCTAAAATCTGATCACTAAATACCTGCGGTTTGGAGGTTGCAAGATAAATTTTGCATCCATTTGCTTTCAACTCTTGTAAGGTTTCTTGCATTCCTTCATAAACAGAATTTTCAAAAATGCCGCCTGCGGTATAATATTCGCGATAATATTGCACCGCTTTTAAAGCTTCTGCATGAGAAAGTCCATAAAACCGCTCAAAAGAATCTGTCAATGGCGGTCCTACAAACCGACGCAGTTTTGCTTTCTCCTGACGCGAAATGCCAAACCGCTCCAATGCATACTGTACCGAATTCATAATTCCTGGCCCAGAATCTGTTACCGTTCCATCTAAATCGAATAAAATTACCTGATATTTCATAAAACTGTCTCCTTTTTTCTACACGTTACCCGAATTTTCCCAGCAATTCCTTCTATTCTTTCCACACATTGCTGGATTTTCTCGCAATTTCTTCTATCTTTATCACAGCCTTACTCCCATTCTTCCGGTAATTCTTCTTGGATTTCCTCAGCACAATCCACATTTCCTGCTATTTCCAATCCCAGAAAAATACTTGTGATCATCATCAGATCCACCAGGCAAAATGCAAACAAACCGGCTAATTTCCAGGAAACAACTGAAGTAATTCCTACTGCCAGGAGCACTGCCGGGATTCCCCATACGACTGCAGCACGCATCCGGCGCAGATAATGCCCTCTATGATTCTTTGTAAATGCGATTTTTTCATAGAACGGCTGCAAACGCGGTAAATTGCGAAGCAATACCATGCCAATCAGTCCTACCACTAAGAGCAGCAACCCGATTCCTAAACTAATTTTCACAGAAGAATGGTTTGCTGCTATTTGATATCCACCAAAAGCATATACTAACATTCCATATGCAAACATCTCTGCACCATACATCAGAAGGATTTCTGCTTGACGCACTTCCCACTCTGTAATCCGTCTTCTGATAAACTGCTCGGTTCTTTCCAAAAGCTGTTTCACAGCGACAGCACTTCCTGCTAAAACCAGAAGCCAAAACAAAATCCAGAAAATGGAACCCGAAAAATACTGCGTCTTCATCAACCCTAAGTCAACCCCTGCATTCTGACTCTGCACCTGCACAAACTGCATTGCATATTCTGAAATTGTTTCGGTTCCCATCCCCTCCAACTTAGCTTCCATATCATCTCGAAGCTTTCTATAGTCAATTTCAAAGGGGCTTCCGTATTCTTCCAATAAAGAAGTCCGCGCCGACTGCTCTAAAGTGGAAATTTTCCATACAACCGCCTGCGGAACGAGAAACATTTGTTCCAAATTTTTCATATTCTTTTCGTTTTTCAAAGAATCCTTCAAATAATAAATGCCATCGTCTGCTTTTTCATAGCTGCTGTTCCAGGTAACCTGCTCCAGATCGGACATATACAATTCTACCTGCTGCCATGCATCCGAGGTCATTGCTTCGGATACCCGATATGCAATCCCCTGATCTCCGGCACCAGTATGTTTCATGCCGTGTGCCGAATGAGAGATCCCATTAATGCAGCTGATCTGTATTAGAAAAAGCAGCAATACACCGCCAAGAAATTGCCAATAGACCAGTAAATTTTTTGTAATCCGTTTCATTACGTTCTCCCACTGTATTCCAATATCATTTTAAATCATAATCTTTCATTACTTGCGCTCTTATTACGATCTTATGTGAACTACCCATTGTCTAAAGCCAATGGGATTGCGGTAGCCACCTTTTCAATTTTATAAGCATTTTCAATTGATCGTAATCAAATTCGCCGCTCGCGTTGAATAGGCTTCGCCTGCTACCGCTCGCTTGCGCTCATTATATCATAGAACTTGTTTCTTGGGATATTTCCTTTCTAAAATTTGTCATTTTTCACAATAAAATAAATTTTTCGAGAGAAAAAAAGCAAAACTTGGTCAGTATGCCTCGATTTTTCCGGAAACCGGCAAAAGTATCGGTAAATGTGCGCCTTGACACTTGACACCTTCCATTATTATAATTAATGCTGTTTTATTGTAACATTCCCGCACAGCAGCTCTCCATACTCTGAATCTGCATCAAACAGATTTTGCTGCTGCCGGGATAATCCGGAGGTATATAGAATGAATACAACCTTAAACAAAGACACATTCAAAACGGATGTGAAAAACTACCTGAAAACGCTCTACCGAAAGACTGTAGACGATGCAAGTCAGCAGCAGATTTTTAATGCCGTTGCCTACGCATTAAAGGAACTGATCGTAGAGGAATGGATGGCTACCCATAAAGCATATGAAGAACAAGATGCAAAAATGGTTTATTACCTGTCAATGGAATTTCTGATGGGTCGTGCTCTTGGCAACAATATCATTAACCTGCAGGCGTCCGAAGTTGTAAAAACCGCACTGGAAGAACTTGGACTGGATCTCAATGTAATCGAAGATCAGGAACGTGATTATGCGCTTGGTAACGGCGGTCTTGGCCGTCTGGCTGCATGTTTCCTGGATTCCCTGGCTACCCTGGGCTATCCTGCATACGGATGCGGAATCCGCTACAAATATGGTATGTTTAAACAGGAAATCCGCGACGGCTATCAGAAAGAAGTACCGGATGACTGGTTAAAAAATGGCAATCCGTTTGAAATCCGCCGTGATGAATATGCGAAAGAAGTACGTTTTGGCGGTTATACCACAGTTGAACAGGATGCAAATGGACGTTCTCACTATATTCAGCAAGGATATCAGGCTGTTCGTGCCGTTCCTTATGATCTTCCCATCGTTGGCTACGGCAACCATGTAGTCAATACACTGCGTATCTGGGATGCAGAACCCGTTACTGCCTTTGATCTGGAAGATTTTGGCCGCGGCGATTATCGGAAAGCAGTAGAATCTGAAAATCTGGCTCGCAATATCGTGGAAGTCCTTTACCCCTGTGACGATCACTATGCTGGTAAAGAACTGCGTCTGAAACAGCAGTATTTCTTTATTTCTGCTTCCATTCAGACTGCACTGGAAAAATACATGAAAAATCCGAAGCATACAGATATCCGCAATCTGCCGGAAAAAGTTTGCTTCCAGTTAAATGATACCCATCCCACAGTTGCAGTTCCAGAACTGATGCGTCTGTTAGTTGATGAATATGGTCTGGAATGGGATGAAGCATGGGCGATCACCAATAAAACCTGCGCTTATACCAACCATACGATCATGGCAGAAGCTCTGGAAAAATGGCCGATCGAGCTCTTTTCTCGTCTGCTGCCTCGTATTTATCAGATCGTGGAAGAAATCAACCGCCGTTTCTGTATTGAACTGCAGGAAAGATATCCCGATCAGTATAAAGAAAAAGTGGCAAAAATGGCGATCATTTACGATGGTCAGATCCGCATGGCAAATATGGCGATCATCGCTGGTTTCTCTGTAAACGGTGTTGCACGCCTGCACACAGAAATCTTAAAGAATCAGGAACTGAAAGATTTCTACGAAATGTATCCTGAGAAATTTAACAACAAAACAAACGGTATCACACAGCGTCGTTTCCTTCTGCATGCTAACCCCCTGCTGGCAGATTGGGTAACCAACAAGATTGGCGATGAATGGATCACCGATCTGTCCAAGATGAAAGGACTGGAAATCTACGCTTCTGATCCGAAATGCCAGGCAGAATTTATGCAGATCAAATATCTGAACAAAGTTCGCTTAGCAAAATACATCAAAGAACATAATGGCATTGATGTGGATCCTCGTTCTATTTTTGACGTTCAGGTAAAACGTCTGCACGAATACAAACGTCAGCTGCTCAATATCCTGCATGTTATTTATCTTTACAATCAGATTAAAGAACATCCGGATATGGACTTCTATCCTAGAACCTTTATTTTTGGTGCAAAAGCTGCTGCTGGCTATCGTCTGGCAAAACTGACGATCAAACTGATCAACAGCGTTGCTGATGTGGTAAACAACGATCCCTCCATCAACGGCAAGATCAAGGTTGTCTTCATTGAAGATTACCGTGTTTCCAACGCTGAATGGATTTTTGCAGCATCTGATGTCAGCGAACAGATTTCTACCGCTAGTAAAGAAGCTTCTGGTACTGGTAACATGAAATTCATGTTAAATGGTGCTTTAACATTAGGTACCATGGATGGTGCTAATGTGGAAATCGTAGAAGAAGTAGGTTCTGAATATGCCTTTATCTTTGGTCTTTCTGCACAGGAAGTCATCGATTACCAGAACAACGGTGGCTACAATCCGATGGATATCTTCAACAACGATATGGAAATCCGTCAGGTACTGATGCAGCTGATCAACGGCTTCTATTCCCCTGACGATCCGGAACGTTTCCGTGATCTGTACAACTCTCTGCTGAATACTTACGTAACTTCCAAAGCTGATACGTACTTCATTCTGAAAGACTTCCGCTCTTACGCAGAAGCACAGAGCCGTGTAGAAGCTGCTTATAAAGATACCAGCTGGTGGGCAGAGGCTGCAATCCGCAACGTCGCAAACGTTGGTAAATTCTCCTCTGACCGTACAATCCAGGATTATGTGGATGATATCTGGCACTTAAATAAGATTACCGTTGATCTGAACAGCGCAGAATAATTCTTAACAAAATCACAAACTAAAAAGCTTTTGCTTGCATAATAAAAACCGTCTGGACTTGAACTGATTTCAAAAAACAGATTTTAAATCTAACTTTTGAAACATTTCAAATCTCCAGACGGCTTTTTATTTACACGAACAATACGCACAAATTTTTTGTTTATGTAATTATAACTCCTGCAAAAAAGAATGCAAGTTACAAAACATATTTCACTCGTTTTTAATTATTAATGTAACACTCCATCATCCGTATCTTCTTCTAATAATTGTGCAGCACTTTCAGCTTTCATCAGTAACTGAGGTGCAAGCAGATTTGCTAAAAATAAAGCACTCAAACCACAAGCCAGTTTAGCGAGAATCATAGGTACGATCATAGTAGAATTTACGCCCGCCACAAATCCAAGATGATCACCAAACATAAACGCTGCACAGGACGCAAAGGCAATATTCAGCAATTTTCCTTTGGGATTCATATCTTTCAGCATTTGAAAAGTAGGAATATTGTTTGCAATAGTCGCCACGATACCAGCCGAGGCAGCTTCATTCATGCCAATTTTGGTACCAATCTTAGATAACGGAGCACCGAAGTGACGCTTAACAAATTCAACCATTGGAAAAGCACCTATTAAAATGAAAGCAATGTCACCCAAAATTTCAACACTGTTAGTTAATGGCGAAACACCTTCTGCGTTCGGTTCTACCATTAAATTAAACAGAGGAAATCGAATACCTGTTTCATACTGGAATACAGCAATTGCAACAAAAATACCAATTAAACCTGTGACAAATCCGCCAAACTTAGAAAAACCATTCATGAGAGCCATCGGTTTAAACCAAAGTCCGACAGCAAGTAGTAGCGCTACAATAATTACAGGCAGCAAACTACAGAGCATGGATAGAAAATTCATGTGATATTCCGTAGTCAAAGACATAACTACACCTCCAACGATACAGCCAATCGGCGCAGTTATAACACCAACTAAAATACCACAAGCCAGCAATGGACGATCTTTTTTATTAATCAAAGTTAATGCTACAGGAATATCAAATAATAAGATACACCCCATCGTACAACCAACAACAATACCCGCAAATTGTCCCATAGCGATATCACTGCCTGCCATTTCAACAGCCAGTGGATAACCACCTGCATCAGCCAACAATAGCGTAGTAGCAAAAATTGCAGGAGATGAACCCATCATTTCATAGATTGGCCCAACAATAGGCTTAAAAAGCATACCCAAAACAGGGGCTGCTGCAATTACACCTACCATTGAAATAGCCAAAGGACCCATCGATTTAAATCCCTCATCAAATGCATCCCCATAGCCAAGCTTATTTCCGCGCGCCTTATCAATCGCACCGACAATCATAAAGATCATCATGATCAACACAATCACATCATTGAATGCCAGATTCGAAAGATAATTCTGAACACTAGTTGTAAAGCAGGAAAAATCTGTAATTTCCCTAATCAGTTCATTAAACATAATACCTTTTATACCCTCTCCGATATCCACTAGTGACAACAGGCAGCCACAGCAAATTTTATAATTACATTCACAATGTCCCCCCGAAATATAGAATGCAATTATAATGACATAATCCACAATTTCTGCACATCTTTATCGAATTTTCTCTCAAGAGACGAGGCCTGTAAGAAATTGCCAATTTACTTCGGCACTGATTATATCATCATCCAACAGTATTGTCCATCAAATCCAAGCATTTAAAACAAATCAGCTCTATTTTCTAATCCTGCTCCAACATTCCTGTATAAAGCTGATAATATACGCCTTTTTCAGCCAGCAGAGAGTCGTGGTCGCCACGTTCGATAATATTGCCGTGGTCTAACACCATGATTACATTGGAATCTTTGATCGTAGAAAGACGGTGCGCGATGACCAATACGGTTCTTCCCTTCATCAAACGATCCATACCTTCCTGTACGATTTTTTCCGTACGAGTATCGATACTAGAGGTTGCTTCATCCAGAATCAGAACCGGCGGATCGGCTACGGCTGCACGTGCAATTGCCAGCAGCTGACGCTGTCCCTGTGAAAGGTTTGCTCCATCACCTGTCAGCATTGTATCATAGCCCTGCGGAAGATTTTCAATGAAATACTCTGCATTGGCCAGACGTGCTGCTTCTTTTACCTGTTCATCGGAAGCATCCAAACGACCATAACGGATATTTTCCATTACCGTTCCAGTAAATAAATGCGTATCCTGAAGAACAACGCCAAGAGAACGTCTCAGATCATCTTTCTTAAATTTTCGAATATTGATACCATCGTAGCGGATTTTACCTTCCTGAATATCATAGAAACGGTTGATCAGATTGGTAATCGTTGTTTTACCAGCACCAGTAGCACCAACAAAGGCAATCTTCTGTCCCGGCTTTGCATACAGATTGATATCTTTTAAAACCAGTTTATCCGGCTGATAACCGAAGTCAACATGTTCCATCACGATATCCCCTGCCATTGGCTGATAGGTTGTCGTCTGATTCTCTTTGTGATAATGTTTCCATGCCCAGCTTCCGGTACGTTCTTTGGATTCCGTAATTGTACCATTTTCGTCAATCCGACAGCGAACCAGTTCTACATAGCCTTCATCTTCTTCGGGCTGTTCATCCAGCAGATTAAAGATACGTTCTGCACCTGCCAACGCCATGATGATCGAGTTAAACTGCTGGGAAACCTGAGTGATGGGCATATTGAAACTCTTATTAAACTGCAGAAAACTTGCCAGATTTCCCAGTGTTAATCCACTGAATCCTGTGATGGTCATAAAAGAACCAACTACGATACAAAGAACGAAGCTGACATGACCCAGATTAGAATTCACCGGCATTACGATATTGGCAAAACTATTCGCTTTATCGGCTTTTTCCTGAAGCAGATCATTGATTTTATTAAAATCTTCAATATTCTGTTCTTCATGACAAAATACTTTTACCACTTTCTGACCAGACAGCATTTCTTCAATGTAACCATTTACTTCACCTAATGCTTTCTGCTGTTCCATGAAATATTTTCCGGAACGTCCACCTAAAAATCTGGTTGTATTCGCCATAAATACACACATTACTAAAGTCAGTATCGTAAGCGGAATATTCAGCATGATCATGGAAATCAAAACACCAACGATCGTGATACAGGAATTGACGATCTGCGGGAAACTCTGGCTGATCATCTGACGCAGGGTATCCACATCATTGGTATACATACTCATAATATCACCATGTGTATGCGTATCAAAATAGCGGATTGGCAGTGTTTCCATGTGACTGAACATCTCCATACGCAGTTTTTGAAGTGTTCCCTGCGTAACGGTGATCATAATACGGCTGTATCCAAATGTACACAGTGCACCAAACAAATAAATGCTGCCCAAACGCACCAATGCTGCTGCAAGCGGTGCAAAATTCGGATTTTCCTGTCCCATCATCGGCAGAATATAATCATCGATTAAGGACTGCAAAAACAGATTCCCTCGAATCATGGCAAATGCACTGAAAAAAATCATACCGATGACAATCAGACAATGCCATTTATAATTCTGTAAAATATAAGCAACCAGACGTTTGAAGACTTTTCCCGTATTTTCACTGGGTTTCATCATCTTCCCCATCGGGGCTTTTCTCCTGGGACCGCCAGGACCAGGACGCATAGAGGACTGATTCATCTTACTCATCTTCCTGACCTCCCTTCATCTGAGACTCGTAAACTTCACGATAAACTGCATTGTTTTTCAGTAATTCTTCATGAGTACCAACACCATTGATCTCGCCTTCTTCCAGTACGATGATGCGATCGGCATCCTGAACAGAGGAAATTCTCTGTGCAATGATCAATTTTGTCGTATTGGGAATTTCTTCTCGGAATGCTTTTCGAATCATAGCATCTGTTTTCGTATCGACTGCACTTGTAGAGTCATCGAGTATTAAAATCTTCGGTTTCTTTAACAGTGCTCTGGCAATACAAAGACGCTGTTTCTGTCCACCAGAAACATTCGTACCACCCTGTTCAATCCAGGTATCGTATTTATCCGGAAATGTCTGTACAAATTCATCTGCCTGTGCCAGCTTACAAACATGTTCAATCTGTTCATCCGTTGCATCTGGATTTCCCCAGCGCAGATTTTCTTTAATCGTTCCAGAAAACAAAACATTCTTTTGCAATACCATAGAAACTTCATTACGCAGCGTATCCAGATCATATTCCTTTACTGGAATACCGCCGACTAACACTTCTCCTTCTAATGCATCATAAAGACGCGGGATCATTTGCACAAAGGTCGATTTGGAACCGCCGGTTCCACCGATAATACCGATTGTCTCACCGGAATGGATGGAAACCGTAATATCTTTCAGCACAGAAGGACTTTCTTTTCGATAACCAAACTGTACATGCCGAAATTCAATAGAACCATCGGGAACTTCCATCACGGGGTTTTCCGGATTGACAATATCCGCCTTTTCATTTAAAACCTCTGCAATACGCTCCATAGATGCTTTTGACATCGTAAGCATGACAAAGATCATGGACAGCATCATCAAACTCATCAGGATGTTCATTACATATGTAAACATACTCATCAGCTGTCCGGTTGTCATCGTAGAGGATACCACAAACTGCGCACCAAACCACGAAATTGCCAGCATACAGCCATACACGGTCAGCTGCATGATCGGCGTATTCATACAGACAATCTTCTCTGCTCGCATAGAAAACAGGCACAGCTCTGCGCATGCCTTCTCCAGTTTGCTGACTTCATGATTTTCTCTTACATACGATTTCACCACGCGGATCGCATGCACATTCTCCTGGATTCCCGCATTTAAATTATCATATTTGGTAAACATCTCGCTGAACAGCGGAAATGCCTTCGTTACGATAAATGCCAGCGCACCTCCTAAAACGAGGATTGCAACCAGAAAGACACTGGATAAACGTGCATTGATCAAAATGGTCATCGTTAATGCACAGATCAAAGTGACCGGCGCACGTGTACACATACGCAAAATCATCTGATAGGCATTCTGCAGATTGGTGACATCCGTTGTCATACGAGTTACCAAACCTGCTGTGGAATATTTATCAATATTGGAAAATGCAAATGTCTGAATATTTTCAAACATGCCTTTTCGCAGATTTCTGGCAAAACCAGAACTAGCAAGTGCGCCGAAACGACCTGCTAAAACACCAAATGCCAGTGAAAAAATAGCCATTACAAACATCAAAAGACCCATTTTGATGGCATAGCCTACATCTCCTTTTCCGATTCCTTCGTCAATTACCTTGGCCATCAGGAACGGGATCAGGACTTCCATAAATACTTCCAGCACGGCAAATATCGGCGTTAAAATGGAAGCTTTTTTATACTCTTTAACCTGAGCTAGTAATGTTTTCAGCATCTACCTTGTTTGTCCTCCTAACCTCTCATGTTCACGGCAGCGATTCCAAATTACTCTTGATCCGCTGTACTACAGATTGGAAAATTGCAAATTCTTCCTCGGAAATTCCATTCAGCATCGATACTTCCAGCTGCTCTAACGTTGCTTTGATCTGTGCATCTGCATCGATTCCTCTTTGCGTTACAACGATTTTTTTCAGCCGGGCATCATTCTGCACGGACTCTCTCCGGATAAATCCATTTTTCTCCAAAAGCTGCAGGATGCTGGTCACAGACGCACGGGAAATCTCCAGATGTTTCTCCACATCTCTTTGAAATACATCTTGTTTTTTTGTTTCCGTAATTAAATATCCAATTAAATATCCTTGAAAACCTGTCAAACCTGATTCTCTTGATAAATAATCAATCCTTTTTTTAATCAGATTTGATAATGTTCGGATGTACATTCCCACCCTAAATTCCATCGCTGCAATACCTTTCTTTAAACTGTTTGTTGACTGACTGTAAGCCTTCTAACAGATGATTATTATACTCATGGCAAAATTGATTGTCAAGCATCCTTTTCGCCATTTCCATTCCTCTTCTTTCCACTTTATGATTCTTTTGCGCAGTCCACTCCTTGATTTTCTTTGAAACTTCTCCCGAAATATTTTTTGAAACTTTTACGCCATTATTCTCCTCGATAATCGCCTCGATCGGTTACTACCTGATAACCGATTGCTTCCATCTGCTGTTCCAGAAGACGCTTATTTTCTGCTGCATCAGAGCCTGTATGAAGTTTGTTGTTATAGAGCAGATATTTTTCCCGGACATCCTCTGGCGAAAGATTGGGCATAATGACATTCGCACCCGCTAAAATCCCCCGCTCTCTGCCATTTTTACCAATACTGCCTAACGCTGTGGTCGCCGGAAGCAGGACTTTGGGCAGCATCAGACGGATAATCGCCAGCAGATAAATGGTTAACTCTACACTGCCTGCTTCTTTTTGTGCAAATGGTGTATCCTTGTGAGGAATAAACGGCCCGATTCCAACCATCTGTGGCTGAAATTCCTTCAAAAAGCGCAGATCATTTACCAAATATTCGATTGTCTGCCCTGGAGCTCCCACCATCATTCCACAACCGGTCTGATAACCGATTTCTTTTAAATCTTTCAGACAGCGAACGCGATTTTCCAATGACATTTTCGCAGGATGCAGCTGCTGATAGTGGATTTCTGTAATTGTTTCATGACGCAGTAAATAGCGATCTGCCCCAGCTTTATAATAACGTTCATAGCTTTCCCGGCTCTTTTCTCCGATAGAAAGTGTCACTGCGCAGTCCGGATATTCTTTTTTAATGGAAGAAACAATCTCACAGACTTTTTCATCGCTGTACCAGCCATCTTCTCCGCCCTGCAGGACAAATGTGCGAAATCCCAATCGATAACCAACTTTACAACAGGCAAGGATTGTCTCCAAATCCAGACGATATCGCTGCGCCAGGTGATTGCTTTTGCGGATTCCACAATAATAACAATCATTTTTACAATAATTGCTCAGTTCGATCAGCCCTCGGACAAAAATCTTCTTTCCATAGTATCGTTCCTGTACCACTCTTGCTTTCTCAGCTAAATATTCTCCCAGCTGCGGTGTTCTTTCCGCAAGTAAACGATGCAGCTGCTCATCCGGTAAATCTCCGGTTTCTGCTAGTTGATCGACTAATTCTTTTAATTCATTCATTCTCCCACACTCCTTACTCCGTAAAATATTACGCAAATTTCTGCTGTTTGGAATGCTTTTATTATAATTTCTGCGCCTTTATAATGCAAGCGCTTCGTTGACTCTGGCTTCTTTTCATGCTATTCTGTGAAAAACAAAAAAGAAAGTGATGATATTATGACAAGAAAGCTTTACGATGAGGATCCTCGCTTGCTGGAATTTGAGGCAACCGTTGAATCCTGTATCTATGATGAAAAAAAGAAAGGCTATCGCATTACCTTAGATCAAACTGCCTTTTTCCCAGAGGAAGGGGGACAGATGCCGGATCGTGGAACGCTGGCTGAATTGCCTGTTTTCGATGTACAGATTCAGCAAGATCCGCAAACTTATCTGGATACGATTTTTCATTTCCTGCCCCAGCCGTTAGAGGTTGGCACAAGTGTAACCGGCAAGATTGACTGGGCACATCGCTTCGATCAGATGCAGCAGCATTCTGGTGAACATATCGTATCGGGATTAATCCATCAACTTTATCACTATCAAAATGTAGGATTTCATTTAGGTGCAGAAGATGTAACACTCGATTTTAACGGTGTTCTGACACTGGAACAGCTGCGTGAGATTGAACAAAAGGCCAATCAGGCAGTTCAGGAAAATTTCCCTGTACAGGTTACGTTCCCGGATGCGCAAACCCTTGCTTCTTTAGAATATCGCAGTAAAATCGAATTAAAAGGAGCTGTTCGGATTGTTACCTTTCCCGGCTACGACCAATGTGCCTGCTGTGCCCCTCATGTTGCACAAACCGGTGAAATCGGTCTGATCAAGATTACAAATGTCCAATCACACCGCAAAGGTGTCCGCGTTAATATCCTCTGCGGCAATCGTGCCCTTGCTGATTATACCAAAAAGCAGGACTCTGTTTCCTCGATTTCCATGCAGCTGTCTTCCAAACCAGATGAAGTTGCACAAGCAGTCGAACGTCTGCGCAGCGAAGCCATGCGCCTGAAGGAACAAATCTGCGGTCTGCAGGCAGCATTGATGGCAGAAAAACAGGCAGCACTTCCTGCTCCCTCCGAAAGCAGACATGCCCTGTTAACAGCTGAAGAACTCGATGCGATCGCAGCACGCAACACAGCAAATCAGCTGGCAGATCAGTATTCTGGCCTTGGATGTTTACTGATCGGAACGGATGAAACCGGTTATCGTTTTGTCATTGCCAGCCGTCAGATTGACTGTCGTGCGGCAGCGAACGAATTGCGCAGCCAATTTCAGGCAAAAGGCGGTGGATCTGCAGAAATGATCCAGGGAACGATTCAAATTTCACGAAAGGAGTTCGAAGCATGGATGGAGAACCATTAAAACCAAAAAAACAAATACCACATCAATTTCCCAATGAACTTCAATTTTTAAAATATACCCTGATCGCACTGGCAGCGCTACTGATTTTTCGCTATTTTGACTGGATTTTAGAAACCGTCAGCCTGCTGTTTCGTGTCACCTGGCCGCTGCTGCTTGGATGTATTTTCGCCTTTGTACTCAATCTGATCATGGTTCAGCTGGAAAAAGGTTACACCTGGATCGTCCATCATTTCTGCAAGACGGAAAAACCACTGCGTTTTCGGCGCGCACTCTGTATTATTGGTTCAATCCTGTTGATTTTCTTATTTTTGCTGATTTTAATCTTCATGGTTCTTCCGAAGTTGATGGAAGTTGTTACCTCTACAACCCAGGCAGTTCCTGCTTTATACGAAGATTTCAAGCACTTTATTTTAACGCAGGAGGAACTTTCCCCGCTGATTGCTGAATATGTGATCAATCTGGATATCAACTGGCAGGATTTATTTCAGCGACTGCTTTCCTTTGCTGGAAGCGGACTTTCCAGCGCATTTGGAAATGCCTTTTCCATCATCAGTACCGTAACCGGTCAGTTAGCCAATCTGCTGTTTGCTTTCATCTTTGCGATTTATATTCTGTTCAGCAAAGAACGCCTAGCCTCTCACTTTGATCGTCTGTTCAGCGCAATTTTAAAACCGAATTGGAAAAAGAAATTTTACGAAGTGGGAGACGTTTTCAACCAAAGCTTTTCCAGCTTTATCAGCGGACAATGCATCGAAGCTGTGATTCTGGGAGTGCTCTGCATCATCAGCATGTCACTTTTGGGATTTCCCTACGCTTCCGTTATCGGAACTTTAGTCGGTGCGACTGCACTCATTCCCGTTTTAGGTGCTTATATCGGCGGAATCATCGGTTTTATTTTGATTTTTACCGTAGATCCCATGAAAGCGGTCTATTTTATTATTTTCTTATGTATTTTGCAGCAATTAGAAGGAAATCTCATTTATCCGCGCGTTGTCGGTGCTTCCATCGGACTGCCCGGTATCTGGGTCTTTGCGGCGGTAACAGTCGGCGGTGGTCTTTCCGGTATTCCAGGAATGCTGATCGGTGTTCCCTTAACGGCAGGAATTTACCAACTGCTTCGAAAATTTTTACCCCGAACCCGCAATACCGATTCGTAATAACCGGTTTTTCTTTCTAAATTTTATTATCCAATTTATCAAAAGCTTGCTGTTAAGTTTACGAAAAATTTGCTGACCAGTTTACGAAAAATTTGCTATAAAAAATCCCCCGCAGTAGATTGGGCAACCTGCCGCATCTGCTTCGGGGGATTTTATTTTTACCATTTTGTGTGCCTTTCTTGAAAAATACAAGAAAATCATATTTTTCTTATAGGTTACAGTTTCACGATTTCCAGAACTTCTTTTAAGGAATCTTCTACCGCATCTGCCATTGCTTCTACTTTCGCATCCACGGTTTCACCTTCTGTGATCAAGATCACATGACATCCCGCTGCATGGGCAGCGAAAACACCATCTGCCGAATCTTCTAATACCAGGCATTCTTCTGCTGGTGTGTAAGATTTTTTGCTGGCCAGTACAAAGATTTCCGGATCCGGTTTTGCCTTTTCGATCATATTTGCAAAGATCAGATGATCAAAATACTTCTCGATATCTGCTGCCTTTAAGATCTCTTTTGCATAGGATTCTGTCTGATTTGCAGCCAAAACCGTGCGATAGTCATGTGTTTTTAAATAGGATAACAGCGTACTGACACCTTCCTTGACAGGGATTCCACTCTGCTCCTTATAATGCTCCACATGTTCTTTCTCAAACAGCAGAGTATCCATACTCATTATTACGGTTTTTATCATCTTCGCTTCCTCCAGATCATGAGATTTGCATATAATATGCTCACTGATTCTAATATTGAGGGAAATGACGCTTAAGCACATGCGAGCAAACACACATGATTTTGCAAGCGTTTCCCCCCAATCTTTCATTATTTTACTACGCGATTTCCAGAATAACTGCACAAAGAGCGTGTATTTTATCTTTAGAAATCTCCCATTTTCCAGTTTTTTATACGGAAACAGTCAAATTTACCAGTTTTTTCTCATTGTTTTTTTACATTTTTTCCAAAGGAAGCGCCGATGATTTCTTTATGAATCGCTTAAACTGCTGCCTAAATGCTTGAAAGGACTTTATAAGCAGAACAGCTTCCTGCTATTCTTCCTAAGCGCAACTGCTTAGCCGATGGAAATGACTTCGTAACCAGCGTCTACAACGGTTTTTTTCAGCAATTCGAGATCATCGCATCCTGTTACATATGCTGCTTTTTCTTCCAGATTGACATCTGCTGCTACCCCAGCGATTGCTTCCAGGGATTTCTTCACATTTGCCTGACAGTGCTTACACATCATTCCTTCGATTTTAATAGTTACCATATTCAGTTCCTCCTGTTCTGCTGCTTCTGCAGCTTCCATAAAATTATCCAGATTGCCGTTTTCTACTGCATCTTCCTGAGCGGCGCTGTGATGCACCGGGAAGAAACGCAGACGAAGGGCATTCGATACAACAAATAAACTGCTCATACTCATAGCAGCCGCCCCAAACATCGGGCTTAATTTCAAATGAAAGAGCGGGTACAATACACCTGCTGCCAGCGGAATTCCCAGACAATTGTAGAAAAATGCCCAGAACAGATTCTGCTTAATATTGCGGATTACGGCCTTGCTTAATCTTACAGCGGTTACGGCATCTAACAAGTCATTGCGCATCAGCACGATATCTGCACTTTCAATCGCCACATCTGTTCCAGCGCCAATTGCAATTCCGACATCTGCTCTTGCTAAAGCAGGCGCATCATTCACACCATCCCCGATCATCGCCGTCTTCTTGCCCTCTGCCATCAAAGCCGCAATTTCTTTTTCTTTATCTTCCGGCAAGACTTCCGCGATCACCGTATCAATATCTAACTGTTTGCGGATTGCCTCTGCGGTTCGTTTATGATCGCCGGTAAGCATGATTACACGGATTCCCATTTCTTTCAAAGCAGCAACTGCTTCTTTACTCGTCGGTTTAATGACATCGCACACCGCGATCATACCAATGATTTCTCCACGTTTTGCAAATAAAAGCGGAGTTTTTCCCTGGTCTGCCAATTCCTCGATCCAATCTCTCCAGGATTTTTCCGTTCCCACTGCTTTTTGCTCCAACGCACCAGGAACCTGTTCTTCCATCAAGCGAACATTTCCCGAACAATACCAAGTTCCACCGATCGTACCTTCAATTCCACGACCAGAAAGAGAATGAAAATCGGCTACCGGCAATTTTTGAATCTGCTTGCTTTCCGCATAACGCAGAACCGCTTCCGCCAAAGGATGTTCACTGCCTGACTCCAAGCCTGCTGCAATTTGAAGCAGAGTTTTCGACGGTACCGCAGAAATAATATCGGTTACAACCGGATGTCCATTGGTCAGTGTACCGGTTTTATCCATGACAACACAATCTACGCTATGCGCTGTTTCCAGGGCATCACCTGATTTGATCAAAATGCCATTCTGCGCGCCTTTTCCGGTTCCTACCATAATGGCAACCGGCGTTGCAAGACCTAAAGCACAAGGACAGGAAATTACCAGTACACAGATTGCACAAGACAGCGCAAACTCAAATTCGGCACCTGCTAACATCCAAATCGTACCTGTGATCAGAGCAATCCCCATAACAGCCGGCACGAAAATTCCAGCAATCTGATCGGCCAGACGCGCAATCGGTGCTTTACTGGAGCTTGCTTCTTCAACCAGACGCATAATTCCAGCAAATGCCGTATCTTCCCCTACTTTTTCTGCTTCAATCTTAATTCGACCAGCTTTGTTCATCGTCGCACCTACGACTCGATCTCCGACTTCTTTATACACAGGAATGCTTTCTCCT
The DNA here is from genome assembly GCA_964613155.1 of uncultured Lachnospiraceae bacterium. Taxonomy (GTDB): domain Bacteria; phylum Bacillota; class Clostridia; order Lachnospirales; family Lachnospiraceae; genus TWA4. Next base: position 34,081 of record CAZTHP010000018.1, read on the forward strand.
GTAATTGCCGATTCATCAATACTGGTACTTCCTTCTACAATGATTCCATCTACCGGTACACTCTGTCCAGGCTTGATAATGACCAGATCTCCTACGCGAACGTCTTCGGCTGCAACCTCAATTTCCTCTCCATCCCGCTCCACGATTGCTGTCTTCGGAGCCAGATCCATCATCTTGCTGATTGCTTCACTTGTTTTCCCCTTGGAACGAGCTTCCATATATTTTCCAACCGTGATCAACGTCAAGATCATCGCAGCCGATTCAAAATACAAATCCATATGATAACGATGAACCAGTTCCATATCCTGCGCACCTAATCCATAACTCATACGGAAGATTGCAAAAATACCATATAATAATGATGCACAGGATCCCATTGCAACCAGTGTGTCCATATTCGGCGCACCATGTGCCAACGTACCAAATCCCTTAATATAATACGCACGATTCACGTAAATAATCGGCAAACACAATAAAAACTGAATCAATGCAAAGGAGACTGCATTCGGCGTTCCTTCCAGAAAAGAGGGAAGCGGCAAACCAATCATATGTCCCATCGACACGTACATCAAAGGAATCAAAAAGGCAAATGATACCTTTAATCGAAATTCCATGCCCTTTCGGTGCTGCTCTAATACATCAACATTCGCCTTGCGTGCGTTCTGCTTACTGCCTGCAGCTGGACTTCCCGATGCATTCTCCTGTTTGGGAAATGCCCCATATCCCGCTTTCTCTACTGCCTGTACAATCTGCTCCGTACTCAGCTTTTCTTCTTCAAATTCTACCTGCATACTGTTCGTCAAAAGATTTACCGACACTTCTAAAATGCCTTCCAATCCGCGCACACACTTCTCCACACGAGAGGAGCAAGCCGAACAAGTCATACCTGTTACATCAAACTTCTGCTTCATCATTCTCCCTTTCTTTTTAATAGACTCTCGGAATCTACAAGCCCCTATTTATGCGGTCTCTGCGATTCCAT